>JAGGXZ010000035.1 GCA_021162805.1 Candidatus Poribacteria bacterium | reverse complement strand
GGATCAGCTTCAGGAGGGCGATAGCCATCTGTTGTGGGGAACGGGGAGGAATCAGAAAACCGTTTAAGCCGTGTTCCACCGCTTCCGGTATACCGCCTACATCTGTCGCCACGATCGGGAGACCGACCGACATCGCCTCCAGAACGGCGAGCGGAAGGCCTTCATCGATCGAACTGAGAGCGAAGATATCCATCGCCGCCATCAACCTGGCGACATCATCTCGCATACCCAGGAAAATAACGCGTTCCCCTACTCCAATCTCATTGCTCATCCTTTCCAACCTTCTCCTCTCCGGTCCGTCTCCCACCATCAGAAGCCTAACCCTCTTTTTGCTCTCAGCCCTGACGAGGGCAAAGGCTTGAATCAGCGTCGTATAATCCTTCACGGCGGCCAGTCTACCCGCCGTTCCTATGACGATCTCCGTATCTTCAATTCCCAGCTCCTCTCTGACATCCTTCCTCTCCCGGCGCGAGTTGTCGAACAGCTCTACGTCAACGCCGTTGGGGATGATCTTCACCTTTTCGGGTTTGATCTTCTGTTCCTCGATCAGCTGATCGGCGACGCATTTCGAGACGGCCACGATCCTTGATGCTTTTAAGCTCAGCAGTTTTTCGATCGATCTCAGCCGTTTTTCACATCTGGGCAGGCGGCTATGCTCGGTATGGATGAGGGGAAGGCCCGTAATAATGGATGCCAATCCGCCGTAGATCAGCGGGCCGACGTTATGAGTATGGATCAGATCGACCTTCAGTTTTCTAATCAACGAGGCGATCTTCAGAGACAGAGAAGGGGTTAAACCCTCGGGCTTGGTCAGATGGTAGACCGGCACATCCAGCTTTCTAAATCTTCCCCGTAGATCGCCGCCGGCACTGAATGTACAAAGGAGAGGCTCAAATCCCTCTTTGATACCCTCACAGAGACGGAGCACGAAGATCTCCAGTCCCCCCGTGTCTATCGAGAAGGTGATATGCAATATTTTACGCCTCATCAATTTATCCTTCCGAAGAGAAGGAACAACAGGAGAAATATAACCGCCAATCTCAGTATCGACAACATCTCTAACCTCTCCGGCTCTGATATCTCTCATCTTCATTTCTCGGCAGAGCTGGAGATAAACTTTAGTATCTGATGATCTTAGGAAAGCCTATCTTGGCTCTGAAGGAATCGAATGAATCCCGTCTCTCCACGGCGATCCTTTTAAGGGCAAACGGATTCGCCCGGCACCTCTCGAGCCGGTTTAAACCATGCTCAAGCGTGACTGCGAATCTGAAACCTGCCTCGCGCACCAGCTTTACGGCTCTTTCGTCCCATTCCCCATAAGGATAGGCGAACGCCGTAATTTCCCTTCCGAGCCGATGTTCCATCTCCGATTTGGAAGCCGATAGCTCATCCTTTATCCTCACATCAGAGGCTTTGGCAAGGGATATATGGCTGACCGTGTGTGAGCCGAATTCCATCCCCCATTCGGCCATCTCCTCGATTTCCTCCCAGCCCATAAACTCAGGCCCTTCCCTCGGCTGCCGAGCGTTTTTTCGCTTAAAAGCCTTGAGATCCCACCAGGTCACCTTTCGGGTTCCGATGAATCCAACTGGAATGAAGAAGGTAGCCGGGACTCCATACCGTTTGAGGATCGGAAAGGCCTGGAGGTAGTTATCCATATATCCGTCGTCAAAGGTCACGATAACCGGTCTGGGGGGCATCGGCGAGCGGCCGTCGAGGATCCGCCCCAACTCCTCGAAGGTGATCGGGGTGAACCGCTCGGCGATATACCGAACCTGCCTTTCGAACTGTTGAGGTGAGGCGCTTACAAGATCATCATCCCACATAAACCCCTCGGTCTCGCAGATCCTGTGGTAGACCAGCACAAGGAGCCTATCCTTTCTTCCAAGGAGCTCCTTTAACCTTGTGATACCGGATAAAGCGAGAAACCTCACGGCTATGTCTCTCTTACCAGGCATAACGATTCCACCTCGACGAGGTATCATTACACAGTCACTTTTAGTCATCGGGCCATTTGGCTTCGCCTAGGTGGCGGAAGTTAACATCGGGGCCCCACTACACCATCATTTCATTAAGCAATTCGGATGCCAGCTCAATTAATCCTTGTCTTGAAGGCGGTTTCGGTGTATAATCCTTATCTGAAGGAAAAAGGTAGCATTGAGCATGTGAAACGATTTGACCGAAATGCGCAACGAAGCTCATTTCTCCTGGGAGAGGGTGAACGTATGGAGATGAAAACTTCCTTTAAAGGGGAGATTCCTGTTCTATCCATAAGCGGCAGGATAATAGGCGAAAGCGCCTCGGTGATGAAACGGGAGATGGACAGGTTGATAAAGCAGAGCAACGGCAGGCTGATCCTGGACCTCTCGGATGTTCCCCTGTTGGATAGTTCTGCCTTGGGAGCGATAGTTGCGACGTTGACATCCGTCAAGAAGATGGGCGGTAACCTGGTTCTGTTTAATCCTCAGAAAGCCGTGCAGAAGGTGCTCGAGATAACCAGGCTGGTTTCGATATTCGAGATATACGATGACCTGGAGGTGGCGGTGGCCTCCTTCGATAAATGAAGGGGCGTGGTTTGGATGTTGACCTTTCTGAGGCGATTTTCGCAGAGAGGGAAGAGCCTTCAGACACAGCTAACGGTTCTCCTTCTCATCGTTTCCATCATACCGCTTCTGTGGGTGGCTTATTTCGCCTATACCGGTGGTAGACGAGCCTTGGAAAACTCAATTGGGGTGAGCCTCGCTCAACTGGCGAGGGAATCGATCGATAAAGCGGATATGAGCCTCTTTTGGAGGCTGCAACAGGTTCGAACCGCGGCGTCGAACGCCGAAGCGGCGTTGAAGGAATTGAACCTGCCGGTGAAGGAACGTAAGAGGGCCTGGGAGATGAGAAGACCTATCTCGCCCAAGGCGGTTGAAATCGTCAACGGATTGGCCATTCTAGCAGGCAAGGACGGAAAGGTGATCCTGACCGATAAAGACGGCCTCATCGTGCATGCCAACCAATGGGTGCTGGACTTCGATCAATCCTCCGAAAGCTGGTGGCGCAAGGCGTATAATAACGGCATCGGACACACCTACATCGGGAGGATCAAATATGATCCTAATCTCAAGGTCCACTCGATAGATATGGCCGTTCCGGTGATGGATAGCGGCACGAACAGGGCGATAGGCGTGCTGGAGGTGACGTTCATCCTCTCCGATCTGAGGGATATGGTCCGAAGGCTGAACGGGCTGATGGAGGGGATGGAGGCCTATATCATAGACGAGCAGGGCAGGGTAATCGCCGCACCACCCGATAAAAAGGGGATCAGGATACTTCAGGACAGGATGCTCTACACCGAGGCCGCTATGAAGGCGATCCAGGCGGCGGAGGGCGAATCGGGATATGTGACCGAGGAGGATGAAAGCGGCCGGAAGAAGGTGATCGGATGGGCTCATTCCGCCGGATACATGGGTCATAAACTCACCGACTGGTCCGTTCTGGTCTTCCAGCCCACCTCCGTTGCATTCGCCCCCGCATCCAGACTTAAGAATAACGTCCTCCTGCTCACCCTCCTCTCGGCCGTTGTCGTGGCCTTTATAGGCGTCATCTTCACCAGAAGGCTCACAGGCCCGATCATAAAACTGGCTGAGGCCGCAAGGGCCATAGGAAAGGGCACCTTCGATGCCGATGAGATACCCATAACCTCCAGAAACGAGGTGGGCGTGCTGGTGGAGGAGTTCAACCTGATGCGGAAGAACCTGAAAGAGCTGATGGGGAGGCTATCGGATGAACAGGAGAAGATGAGAGCAGTGGTCAACAGCATCGCCGAAGGATTGGTTTTCCTGGACAAAAGGGGCCGAATCGTACATCTCAATCCGGCTGCCGAGGAACTGCTCGGCATGAGGGGAGAGGATGTGGGCAGAGAGATAGAATCGGCCGTCGAAGATCCGACCTTAAAGCGGCTCTTCGAATCCTGTCAGCTCTCAACCCATCAGCGCAAAACCATCGCCCATGAGGTGCCCGTAAAAACCAGGGGAAGGGAGAGGATACTCAAGGTTCTGGCGAGCCCCGTCATCTCGGAGGAGGGGATATTGCTGGGAACGGTCTATGTGTTCGATGATATCACCCGCGAGAAGGAGATCGATAAGATGAAATCGGATTTTGTCTCCCTGGTCTCCCACGAGCTGAGGACGCCTCTGACCACCATCCAGCTCGGTATCTCGCTGATCCTGGACGGCAAGACCGGACCGATCAACGATCGCCAGCGATCCAGCCTCGAGAAGGTGGACAGGCAGGCTAAAAGGCTCACCCGGCTGATAAACGATCTTCTGGATCTGTCAAGGATCGAATCGGGCAGGGTTCAGATGAAGCGGGAGCCGAT
The DNA here is from genome assembly GCA_021162805.1 of Candidatus Poribacteria bacterium. NCBI lineage: Bacteria > Candidatus Poribacteria > Candidatus Poribacteria bacterium. The sequence continues at coordinate 12,904 of JAGGXZ010000035.1, read as the reverse complement.
ATCGCTCCTGGACATCGCCGTAAGCCGTATGGAGGAGATAAGGCCTCAGGCGGAGGCGAAGGGGGTTAAGATGGAACTTCAGGTGAAGGGTGATATCCCTATGACGGTGGGCGATGAGGAGAGGATAGGACAGGTGATAACCAACCTGCTATCAAACGCCGTCAAATTCACGCCGCCGGGGGGAACCGTGACGGTGAGGCTCACACCTCATGAGAAAATGTTGCTGACGGAGGTCATCGATACCGGGCCGGGGATCCCGCCCGAACAGCGGGATAAGATCTTCGACAAATTCTATCAACTGAGTGATGTCCACACCAGGCAACAGGGCGGTTCTGGGCTCGGCCTTTCGATCGCCAAGAGCATAGTTGAAGCCCATAACGGCAGGATTTGGGTCGAAAGCGAGGAGGGAAAGGGGAGCAATTTCAAGTTCCTCCTGCCCCTGATTTCCCCGGAGGAGTTGAATGATGGGAGCCAAGATACTGATAGTTGATGATGAGGAGGACATCCTCGATCTGGTCGATTTGAGCTTAACGGCCGATGGATTCGACGTGATAACCGCCAGAAGCGGCCCGGAGGCTTTGGAGAAGGTGAGGGAGGAGATGCCCGATCTGATCCTCCTGGACATCAGTATGCCCGATATGGACGGGTATGAGGTGATGCGAAGGCTGAAGGGCGACAGACGCACAAGCAGCATACCGATAATCATGCTCACGGCGGCCTCTGACAAGAGGGATAAGGTTCGTAGCTTCAGCGCCGGAGCCGATGATTATGTCGTCAAGCCCTTCGACGCCGATGAGCTGACGGCGCGAATCGAGGCGGTGCTCTCCAGAACCCGCACGATCAGATACATAAACCCGCTTATAAGCACGATGGGAGACTGGTCGGTTGAGGAGCTCGGCTCAAGCCTGGAGACGGCCGTTAAGATCCAACGCAATCTCCTGCCCAAGGAGCCCCCTGATCTGGAGGGAATACAGTTCGGCAATATCCTCGAAAGCTCCAGGACGGTTTCAGGTGATTTCTACGATTACATCCCGTTGGATCAATACAGGGTGGGCATCGCTATAGCCGATATCCGGGGCAAGGGGCTTCCTGCCTCATTGTTGATGGTCATGGTCAGAACCATTCTGAGGCTCGTCTCGCGGGAGCTTGATTCGCCGGGTGACGTTCTCAAAAAGATAAACGATATGCTTCAGACCGACACCGATCCGGAGTTCTTCGCCACGATGATATACGGCATATTGGACACCAGATCCCTTACCTTCAGATACGCCAACGGCGGACACTGCAGCCCGATACGCGCCAATGAGCGAAGCAGAAAGGTCGAGTTTCTCAGGGAGGGAGGGTTGATATTAGGGGTCTTCGACTTCGCCCTGTTCGAGGACGTGGAGGTGGAGCTGGAGGATGGAGACCTGTTGCTCTTCTACACCGATGGGGTAACTGAGACCGAGAGCCCCGGCGGGGATATCTACGGAGAGGAGAGACTGGCGGGGTTTATCAGAGATCATCTCTACCTCTCCGCCGATGAGCTCTGTCGGGCGATCAGGGATGAGCTATATGATTTTAGCGGCACGTATCAACGTGCCGATGACATGACGATCGTAGCGATCAAGATAACCGATTGAGGAGTGAAACGGTGGATAAGCCCCAGGAATACCTAATAAAACTCGAATTCTCCAGCGATATGAAGCTCATCTACATCCTGGACGCCGTCATCTCGGAGATATTGAAGGAGATGGGTTTCCCCGAGGAGGCGTCAGAACAGGTGAACCTGGCGGTGATCGAAGCTGGGACGAATGCCATAAAACACGGCAACAAGAACGATCCCAACAAAAAGGTGCATTTCGAATTTGAGATCTCCACCGATAGGCTTACGATCACGGTCAGGGATGAAGGTGAGGGGTTTAACCCCAATGAGATACGTGATCCGCTTAACCCTGAAAACCTGCTAAGGCCATCCGGCCGCGGCATATTCCTGATGAGAACCTTTATGGATGAGGTGAAATACAACGAAACTGGAACGGAAGTGACCATGATCAAATACAGAGAACCCAAATAAAAACGGGAGGTGTAATGTGAACATCAACGTTAGGGAGAGAGAGGGCGTGACCATACTTGATATCGAGGGCAAGATTATGGGGCATGATGCCCTCGATCTCAAGAGGGTCATCGACGAGATCATCTCCACCAAGAAGGAGGGAGAGGTTAAGCTGCTCCTGAACCTCGCCGGCGTGCCTATGATGGACAGCTCCGGACTCGGTGTGATCGTCGCCGCTTACACCTCTGTCCAGCGGAAGAAGGGCAAGATAGCCCTCCTGAACTTGGGCAAAAGCATCAACAACCTCATCGTCATGGCCAAGCTCATAACCATCTTCCAGAGATACGATGATGAGGATACGGCCATAGCGGAACTGAACAAGGACGACTGATAATGGAGTATGAGGGTATGGGGGTACGGGAATGCTCCCATACTCCCATACATAGGAATCAGGTGAGCTATAATGCGAGGTGAAAGCCGGATACCCGAAGGTGTATGGCAGAAATGTCGAGGATGCGGCGAGCTGATATTCATCAAGGAGCTGATCCGGAACCTGAGGGTATGTCCGAGATGTGGCTTCCACTTTCCCATGGGAGCGGAGGAGTATGTGGATCTGCTGACGGAAGGCAGATCGCTATCCACCATCGAAGATGTACACCGTCCGCCTTATCTCATTGCTGCCCTTACCCAGGTTAAGAGGTTCAAAGTTGTAATAGCCGCACTTGATCCCAGCGCGGAGAAACTGCCCGAGCATCTCGTCTACCGATTGATCGCTCTGGCCTTTGAATCCGCCGCTGAGAACGGGCTTCCCCTTATAACCATTACCCCGGGCGGCCTGTTCATGAGAGGTGAGGGAAGGGATAAGGAGACGATCAAATCGATCGTGCTGATGGAGGAAAGCGCCTTGAAGTTCGAAAAGACGAGATTAATGCATATCTCCATCCTGACCTGTCCCCATCCCACCTATGATTTCGCCACTCTCATCCCACTTGGCGATCTGGTGTTCGCCGAGCCACGAGGAAGGACGGATATAGAGGTGAAGGTGGATCCGGCTCAGCTCTACAACATACCCTCAAAGGACAAACTGATAGACAGATTTGTGAAACGTAAGGATATGAGAAGGACAATCCGGTTGACGCTGAGATGGTCCTCTTGACATCTCGCACCAATTCACATCTGATCTATCTCTGAGGCGGGCTATGAGGCAAAGGTCCGAGCTCTTCTCCGATAGGGAGTTGGTTAAGTATCATCGCCAGATGATCCTTCCGGGGTGGGGAGCTAAGGCGCAAGAGGGGCTGAAGGAGACCTGTATAGCCGTCGTAGGTGCCGGAGGTCTGGGCTCTCCCGCCTCCATATACCTGGCGGCGGCGGGGTTCGGCAGGATCATCCTGGCCGATATGGACAGGGTGGAGCTGAGCAACCTCAACAGACAGGTGTTACACTGGGAGGAGGATATCGACGTGCCGAAGGTCTTCTCCGCAGCGGCGAAGCTGAGGAGGATAAACCCTGATGTCGAGATCATACCGATACCCAGAGAGATCACCTCCGAAAACATAGGTGATCTCCTCGCAGGGGCCGACGGGATAGTTGACGCCCTGGACAATATACGGGGCAGATATGTGCTCAACGAGTTCGCCCTCCGTAGGGGGATCCCCCTCTTCCATGGAGCGGTATGGGGGCTTGAGGGGCGAGTCACGACCATCCTTCCGGGGCAAACGCCCTGTCTGAGATGTCTCATCCCGGAACCTCCTCCATCCGAGATCTTTCCCGTGGTAGGGACGACGCCGGGATTGATAGCGATGATACAGGCGACAGAGGCGATCAAGTATTTCACCGGCATCGGCCAATTATTGGCAGGAGAGATGCTGATCTATGACGGTGAGAGGATGGACTTCACCAGGGTCCAGCTCTCCTATCTTCCAAACTGTCCTGCCTGTGGAGGAAGGAGAAAGGAATGAGAATAGCCAGCGATATAACCAAACTTGTGGGGAATACACCGCTTGTCAGGCTCAATAAGGTGACCGAGGGGGCGGTCGCGACCGTCGTGGCGAAGCTCGAATCCTTTAATCCCCTCTCCAGCGTCAAGGATAGGATCGCCGTCTCGATGATAGAGGATGCGGAAAAACGAGGTGTTATAGACAAGAGCACCACTATAATCGAGCCCACAAGCGGAAACACGGGTATAGGTTTGGCCTTCGTATGCGCGGCGAAGGGATACAGGTTGATACTCACCATGCCCGACACGATGAGCGTCGAAAGGAGAAAGCTGCTCAAGGCGCTCGGGGCGGAGCTTGTGCTGACGCCCGGAGCCGAGGGCATGACGGGAGCGATAAAAAAAGCTGAAAAGCTCCTCGACGAGATACCCAACTCCTTCATGCCGCAACAGTTCAAAAACCCCGCTAACCCCCAGATTCACAAGGAGACGACGGGCTTGGAGATATGGCGTGACACGGACGGCAAGGTGGACATATTCGTGGCAGGGATAGGAACGGGCGGAACGATCACCGGTGTCGCCGAGGTGCTCAAGGAGAAGAAACCTTCTGTAAAGATCGTAGGCGTCGAACCGGAGGGTTCTCCCGTCCTATCCGGAGGGAAACCGGGACCGCATAAGATCCAGGGGATCGGCGCGGGATTTGTTCCGGAGGTTCTCAGGACGGAGCTGTTGGACGAGGTCATAAGGGTGAAGGACGAGGATGCCGGTCATATGGCCAGAAGGCTCGCTAAGGAGGAGGGGATATTCGTCGGTATCTCCTCAGGGGCAGCTGCATACGCCGCCGTCCAGGTGGCCAAAAGACCCGAAAACAAGGATAAACTCGTCCTCGTCATACTGCCCGATACGGGCGAACGATACCTCAGCACATGGCTTTTTGAAGAGTGATTCATGAACGTGAAGGATAAGCTTGAGAGACTGAGAAAAACCATAGAGCCCCTTGAAAGCGTTCTTGTGGCCTTCTCAGGAGGTGTGGATTCAACTTTGCTTTTAAAGGTCTGCCTCGATATGCTGGGCAGGGATAACGTCCTGGCCGTCACGGCAGAATCGGAGACATACCCGGCCGAGGAAATAGAGGGTGCCAGACAGCTCGCCCTTGCCATGGGAGCTAGGTGGAAGCTTATACATACCGAGGAGCTTTCGAACGAATGTTTCGCATCCAATCCCTCCGACAGATGCTATTACTGTAAGCGTGAGCTTTTCTCCAAGCTCAGAGGGATAGCGGATGATGAGGGACTAAAGCACGTGCTGGACGGGTCGAACCTCGATGATACGGGCGACTGGAGGCCGGGGATGAAAGCCGCTGAGGAGCTAGGAGTGATCAGTCCGCTTAAGGAGGCCGGTTTGACCAAGGAAGATATCAGGGCGATCTCCAGGGAGCTCGGTCTGCCGACGTGGGAGAAACCCTCTATGGCCTGCCTCGCCAGTCGGTTCCCCTACGGATATCGTATAACACCTCAGGAGCTCAGGATGGTGGGTGAAGCCGAAAGATTCTTGAGGAAACTGGGTTTCAAGCAAGTCAGGGTCAGACACCACGGTAAACTGGCCAGGATAGAGATAGATCCGAACCAGATCGAAAGACTAGCCTCAAAGGAGATCCGGGATAAGGTTTCCCTCAAGCTTAAGGAGCTGGGCTATGTCTGGATCGCCTTGGATCTAGATGGCTATAGGACCGGAAGCTTGAATGAGGCTCAGCCTTAATGAGGTTTATCCCACATCATCTTTTCAGATAGAGCGTGCCTAGGTCGCCGGGAGGTGTTCCTTCCTCCGGCTCAGCCCACCACACCGGAGGAAGATCGGATCTGTATATCTTGAAGTTGAATCCTATCTTTCGTATCCGCCTGGTCTTTATGGGATCAAACCCGGGAAAGACGATCTTAAACGGTATGCCTATCTCCATGATGTAGTATTTCTCCCTGAATCTGGTCGATATCCTTATGGGCGGATTGTACTTGTAGATCACGTTCGGATAAGCCTGACCGGCGTAGGGTTTATCCCCTTCAAACCCGCCGCCTTTGGGGCAAAACCAGAGTATATATCTGGTGTGGTTCCTCCGAGATCTCAGATAGTAGGGTTTAACCTCGTCCGATGGGTTGAGGTCTACATGTATCTCGACAGCATCTGCGCCCTCATACCATCTGCTCACATCCCTCACTTTCACCTTATCGTCGTAGACCTGCACCAATAGATACAGGTAATCAGCGTCCCATTGAGCCCACATCATTGCCTCGCCCTGAGGTGTTCTCATCACCGTCTCAAGGGGCCAACCGTCCGGAACTCCGTCCACGAGCACCGGGGTTCGGGCGAAGTTCGCCCAACCGATCATTCTGGCCTTACACGTATCGGTTACGCCCACGTTCGTCTCCCCTGTATCCGTCAGTGCATCCCTGTATGTGGCGGTTATCACCTCTCCGCTGAGCACCCCAAGCACATCCGATTTACCGCTTCTACCGTATACGGTCTTTATCCTGCCGCCGAAGATCCCGGTGTTATCGGCCGTCTCCCTCAGGGCCACGAGCTTCGTCTCGCCGCCTGAAGTTGAGACCCATATGTCGGTTTTCTGGCGCGATAGAGGATCGACGTTCAGATCGGGATCTTCCAACATAAAGTAGAGGGTCAGGCCGGGGTCGAAGTATCTCACCTCCACGCCGTCGTTTCGGACGATCTTGATTCTTCCGAGATGGCCCTTATTGACGTAAGCCGTATCGGTGATGGGCTCGTTGAAAACGCCCGTCAGGTTCGGATTATATGTCGCCACCACCTGCTCGCCGCCCTGAACCTCCAGCGTGTCATCATAGATGGGTGTCGTGCCGTATCTGGTGGGGAGCGACCCCCAGAAAACCCCCTCCTCATCCGGAACCCTATATAGGGTGACCGTGGCGAGATCGTTGGTAAGGGTGCTGCTGACGGTTATCTGGACCCTCTCTCTGGGCGATAGGGTCACCAGGAGCAGATCCTCAAGCAGAAAATAGAGCGTCGTTCCGGCGTTAACCCCCCCTATCTCCTTTCGATTTCGATCCACGATCAGCAATCTCCCGGGCGAGCTGGATGAGACTATGACATATGCGCTGATCCGGACGTTAGTTCTTCCCGTTTCGGTTATCGGGTCGATATAGCTTACGGTGACCAGTTCCTTCTCCTTGACCTGAAGCGTTGTATCGGTGAAATTCGGCGCTTCCGCCGGCTCGGTGTTCAAAATACCCTCGAATATCCCCGTGTTCTCACCGTTTTCGAAAAGCGTCAGCGCCACCTCATCCCCGATCAGGTTTCCCGACGCCGTTACGCTCACGGTCTCGGCCGAGCTCGGATTGAGGTTGAGATCGGCGTCCGTGATCCTGATCATGATGCTATCCCCCGCGCTGAAGCTCCGTATCCCCTTTGACCCATCCGCCTTCAATATCTCGATCCTGCCTCTCACGCCGATTTCAACCTGAAGGGTGACCTCGATCGGGACGTTCGGCCTGCCGTCGTTCTGAAGGGCATCGATATAGGTGAAGGTAACGACATCCCCGCCCTGAACCTGGAGCAAATCGTCGTCGAAATCGGGTTGAATGGCAAAGGCCGTTCTGAGCTCTCCCCTGAAGAGGCCGACGTTTCCCGATACCTCCTTTATCAGGATTCTCGCCGCATCCCCGTTGCTCTCGTTTCGTGCTGTGACCTCGAAGATCTGCGCTGCCGCCCCTGTGACGCTCAGATCGAGATCCTCCACCTCCACCACCAACACCTCACCGGCCTTAAACCTGGTCGCTGGGGTTGTAAGATCGCCCTTTCTGTAGATGCGGATTTTCCCCGTGTTGCCCGTATTGACCAGACAGGTAACCGTGACCGGGATGTTGGTCTGACCTGTGGAGCGTAGCCTATCTATGTAGGTGAGCGTCACCTTCTCCCCTCCCACCACCTGAAGGATCATGTCATCCTTCGCATCACGGCCGAACTCGGTCTGAACTGAGCCGAGGAAGAGACCCCGAGCCGTTCCCGATCGGGTTAGAATCACATCGACCTTATCGCCGGTCCTATCGCCTGATAGCGTCACCTCAACGGTCTCTCTCTCCTCATCATCATCCCGAAGCCTTATGTAGAGCGTATCCCCGGCGTTAAAGCGATCCACCTTGCGCACATAGTTGGACCGGACGAAGGAGATAACGCCGTCCGATCCGGTGTTGACGGAGATAGCGGCCTTCACCTCCATATCCCTTGCCCCGGAGGATTGGAGCGAGTCGAGATAGATAGCTTCTATCCTCTCGCCCCCCTTTACCTGAAGCACATCGTCATTCTTGGAATGAATTGAGAAGGTAGTTCGGACGATCCCCGAAAACCCGCCTGTATCTGGTCCCGTCTCCTTGAGCTTCATCCTCACCTCATCCTTCAGATCATCCCCCTTCAGTATGACATCGGCCTCCTCTCTGGTGGAAGGATCGTGGTTCAGATCCCTGTCCTGAACTAGGATCATGAGCTTATCGCCGGCGTTGAATCCCTTGGACTCAAAAGGCGCGTTATCCCCCGAGATCCTGTAGATGCGGATGATAGCCGTATCGCCGATCCCCACCTTCGCCTGGGCTCTCACGTCCGCCATCGTCCTTCCGTCGTCCTGTATCTCGTCCATGTAATGCGCTATGACGGTCTGGAGGCCCATCATCTGGAGCCTCCCATCGCCGGGGTGAGGGGTTTCGGAAAACAGCGTCGGTATCTCGCCGATAAAGACCTCGCCGTTTCTCTTAAGCCTCACCGTCTCGCTCTCCTTCGTCTCCTTGACCTCCAACTTCACTTCGACCTCATTCCCCTTTAGATCTCGATCCTCCACACGGATCCTGAGCTTCCCTCCCAGGAGGAATGAGTTGATCGGTTTGCCCGATTCATCTATGAAGGCGACCTTGCCCGTATGTCCAACGTTCACCCTGAGCCGAGTCTTTACCTCGACGTTCCGTTCGCTCTCCGATCGATACGGATCGATATAGGAGATGGTGATCGTTTCACCCCCGTAAACGGTGAGCTTACCATCCCCGGGACGAGCTGATGTCCCGAATTCGGTGGGCAGGAGTGCCGAGAACAGATCCGAATCCGTCGACTCTTCGATCTTAACCTTTCCGTTTTCATCCCCTTTTATCACCGTCTCCCGTAGGGTCAGCCTCTCCATGTCCCCGTTTCTATCGCCCGAAACCTCCATGTTGACCTCCTCCACTGTCCTCGGATCGGCGCTGCGATCGGGATCGCGGAGCGCTATGAGCAGGGTTTTTCCGGCGTTGAAAGAGGTTAGCCTCGCGCCGCTCTTCGGATCGATCGCCATAAGCTCTCCGCTCACACTTCCAACAAGCTTCACCTCTCCCCACACATCCGGCGGTGAATCATCGGCCTTGGCGGTCCAGTAGACGGGTTGGGAGTAGCCGTTATGGAGGATGAAGTTCACCCCTATTCTCACTCCATAGTTCGGTTTATACCCGCTTAACACCTTCCCTTTAGGTATCCTTGCCTCGAGTATATAACCCTCCTTACGGGGGACAAAAGCCACATCGATCTCCTTGCGGTTGAGGATCGTGTGGGGGATGGCGTCCATATGATGATGGATCTGTGAGACATAGATCTCATCTCTCCTCACTTTGGGAGAGAGGTTGGAAAACCTGAAGTGATGATCCGAGCTCGTATACATCCCTGGCGATCTTTTAAGAGCGGCGTCGACGAAGAGATCCAGGATATCGGATAGCCTGGAGACGCGCCTCGGATTTATGAGGCCGCCGTTTTCATCCAGAAGATAGGAGCGGTTCACAACGGCGAGGAGATAGAGGTTATCCTCGTCCCACTGTAGATACAGGTTGAGCGGCGAGGTTTTGGAAGATTTAAAGCCATGGGGCAGGAGCGGATAGATCAGCGGCCACTCATCGGGTTTGCCGTCTACTTTGACCGGCTTATCCGGTGAGGCCTTCGTGGCCCTGCCCAGCATGCCCGCTATCGCCCTTGTGGCCCTCCCCGGCCGTGCCTCGAAGAGAGAGAGCTCCGATACAACGGCGTTAGGGCCTGAAAGCCGCTGTATCTCTATCCTCACGCTTCCGTCAGAATAAGCCTCCTTCGGAATCTGGTAGGTGAAGGTCCCAGCTTTTCCCTTTGGCACCTCCATCTCATCATGAAGTATAAATCCGTCGGCCAGCATCCTCTGCCTGCGCGTCCCGTTCTTATCCTGAAGATAGGAGACCTGAACCCAGTAGAGGGCTGATGGGTCGAGGTTGGAGAACGAGAAGATGATCGAATCATAATGATAGGAGAAACTCCTCTGGTTTTCGGTGTTGCCGGGATCGACCTCATCCCCCTCGGCCCAGAAATATCTGATTTTGGGATCGGATTCGCTGCCCCTATCGAACGGAAAACCCTGGACGATATGCGGAGCGAACCTGTTTCCAAGACCGCAGTTCTCATAATATGCCTGGACGGCATTGAATTTATCCATGGGCTCCGATTTTCCATCCGCAAGCCTATAGCTGTCGGTGAAGACCTCAAATTCCCTCACTTCGGCGTAATCCCCATACCAATCGCCCTTGGAGATGGAAAGCTTGACGAACCGAGCGGAGAGGGGATCGGATGGGCGGAAGACATCTTGGACAGTCTTATCCTGAAGCTGAGGGGATGTGTAGATAAGCTTATAGCTCCTGCCATCCAGGCTGATCGAGAGGGAGTATCTTGCGAGATTGTTCCCCGGACCATCCGTGGTGAGCCTCGTTCCGTAGATACGTGAGATGATCCCCAGATCGAAGATCACCTCCACATCCCCTTTGGGCGGCTCGAAGCTCACCTTGATCCTCCCCTTCTCATCGGTTTCGACCCTTCTTCGGGCGGCAATCCACTTGGAATTCCCCTCGAAGAGGCCGTCGATCAGCTTGGGAAGGTCGTATAGATCGTAGTTCGATGTGGCCGATACGATAGGCCCGTGGCGTCTATAGGATGCCCCGAGCCTGATCGACTTTATCTTAGGTCTCCTGCTGCCGAACCACTCGTTTATGGCGAGCTGAATCCATCTGACCTCGGCCGGCTCGAATCTGAGGACGCCGAACGGGAATTCGGGCGAGTTGGACTTATAGGTGTAGATCCTATCATACTGCCCCTCCCGCCTGATGCTGCCTATCAGATCGAACTGCTTCGGGCCGTTGGTTTCGGGGCTCTCCAGCTCCAGGAGGAGCTTATCCACCTTATAGACGAATCCCAGATCGAAGCTGCGGAGTATCTGGGATTTATAGGCCTTCGGGTAGTGCAGCCCTTCGCCTTTCAGCTCGTGGAAGGTCGTGATCCAGTTATACTCCTCCGGTGCACCGGGCTCCTCGCCCCTAGGGAAGAGCAAAAATCCCAGGAGCACAGCGCCACCTATGAGGACGATCAATCTGATATCAGGTATCATGGCCTTCCAACAACCTTAAAGCCTCTGCGGAGAATTCCACGAGATCGACATCATATCTCCTGTAGGCGAGGTGGTCCAGTGTCGTCTCGCCTCTGTTGACGATGATGAGTTTGCCCCCGTTACGGACGGTTATGGAGGGCAGGGTGGCGGCGGGGTGTACCACCAGGGAGGAGCCCATAACCACCATCAGATCCGATTCGGCCGCCAGCCGCATACCTTCGTTTAGCGCCTGGGGAGGTAACATCTCGCCGAAGAAAACCACATCCGGTTTTATAACGCCCCCACACTCGCATCTCGGCACATCCACAGCCCGCAGCATCCTGTCGATCTCCTCCCTCCGAAACCGCCTGCCACATCTGAGGCAGCTTCCCGTGGAGATGTTGCCGTGCAGCTCTATGACCTTCGAGGAGCCGGCTTTCCGATGAAGGCCATCGATATTCTGGGTGATGACCGCCTCGATCAGCCCCATCCTCTCGAGCTTAGCTATGAGGAAGTGCGTCACGTTGGGTTTAGCGTCGAGCGCCTCACGCAGGATCTCCCTTTCGATCCGGTAGTATCTCTCCGGATGGTTCATGAAGAAGTCTATATCGAAAACCTCGGGGGACACCTTCGAGTATATCCCTCCAGGGCCTCGGAAATCCGGTATCCCGCTGGCGGTGCTCACGCCCGCGCCGGTCAGAACCACAGCCGATCCAACCCCACGCAACTCCCTCAACATCTCCTCAGCATATTCGCGGATCATCTTTGGAATCGCCTCATTTTAACCGCGGAACCGCCGAGGATGCAGAGATCTTTTAACCGCCTTTAATCTCTGCCTTCTCCGCGCCTCTGCGGTTTTAAATCATTGAAAAGCCCTTATCAGTATACATCAACGATATGGGAATTCGCAACCGCTTCGGCAATGAGGGGTATGTGAAAAATCTGTAGGTGAATCAATTTCACCCCACCTATCCTCCCCATCGAGGGCAATGTCATTAACTTAAGAGGAGGGTTGACGAAAGAAGATGATAACAGGTAATCTTATCCGAGGCTGAAGTTCCCCCCAATTTTTGGACAGAGGGTTAAGGTGGAATCAGAGGGAAGGAATCGGCAAAATTGAAAGGGACATCACCTCCCCACCACCTAAAATCAGAGGAGGAGCCAAATGGGGGAAAGAAGGAAGTATGACAGCCGCTTCAAAGCAGAAGTTGCCTTGGAGGCCATCAAAAACCAGCAGACCATCTCACAGATAGCCTCCCAATACGGAGTTCACCCGAACCAGGTGAGCAAGTGGAAGAGGAAAGCAGTGGAAGGGCTTGTGGAAGTGTTCTCAGATGGCAAGGAGAGGAAAGAGAGAGATCAGCAGAAACTAATAGATGAGCTATACAGGCAGATAGGGCAACTGAAAGTAGAGCTTGACTGGTTGAAAATAATCTGGACTTGTCACTTGCGGAGAAGAAGATGCTGATGGAACCTGCAAATCCTCACATACCGATATACCGGCAATGCCAGCTTTTGGGAG
>JAGGXZ010000034.1 GCA_021162805.1 Candidatus Poribacteria bacterium | reverse complement strand
TCACGTAGGCGGCCACCTCACCGTCAGCAGGCGGCTTAACACCCGCCTTAGCCTTGAAGCCCTGTGTGCAGAGGAGGAACGAGGAGAAAGGAACCGGGAACGAGGAGATAAAAATCCTCGTTCCTCGTTCCTAGTTCCTCGTTCCTTCTTCGACACACTTTCGGTCAACTGCTGAGGGGCTCCCTTCGATCAGCACAGATGCCCAGGCGGCGATCGCCTCGCCCTTCCCTATGGGGCCTAACCTTTCGGAGGTGGTGGCTTTAACGCTGACCTGATCGATTCGCAGATTGAGGGTCCCGGCGATGTTGGCCCGCATCTGATCTATGTATGGGGCGAGCTTGGGCCTTTCGGCTATGATGATCGAATCGACATTTGATATGCGGTATCTTCCCTCTATCATGCGTTTCACCTCGCCGAGGAGCTTTAGGCTTGATATCCCCTCGAACCTCGGATCGGTATCCGGGAAATGCCTTCCGATATCCCCCAGGGCGACCGCTCCCAGGATCGCATCACATATGGCATGTGCTAGCACATCGGCATCTGAATGGCCGAGCAATCCCCTCTCATAGGGTATCTCGACCCCGCCTAAGATCAGCTTTCGCCCGGCCACCATCCTGTGTATGTCGTATCCGATCCCTATCCGCAAAGCAACGTCCTCGCCAGAATCAGATCCTCGGGTGTGGTGATTTTGATGTTCTCGTAGCTCCCCATAACTACGTGGACTTTACCGCCCATCATCTCGACCAGAGCGGCGTCGTCTGTGGCCTCTATCCCCCTCTCAAGGGCGAGCTCGTGGGCCTTCAGGATCAATTTCTTTCGGAAGACCTGAGGTGTCTGGATCGCCCAGAGCCTGCTCCTTTCAAGCGTATGAAGGACGATCCCTTCGGGTGAAACCTCCTTGATAGTGTCCTTGACCGGCACGGCGGCTATCGCCGCTCCGGCCTTGAAAGCCCTCTCGACGCATCCTCTTATGATTTCATCCGTGACGAAGGGTCTCACGCCGTCATGGATGACCACCACGTCGGTCTTTTCACCCAACGTCCTTAATCCGTTATAGACTGAGCGTTGTCTCGTTTCCCCTCCTGAGACGACCTTGGTTACCTTGGTGAACTCGTATTTCCTGACGATCCTCCACGTTCTATCTACATCCTCGGCGGAGACAATGGGAATGATCTCGTCGATCAGATCGCACCTCTGGAATCTGGAGAGGGTATGGACGATGATGGGTTTATCGTTGAGGAGGAGGAAAGGTTTTTTAACCTCGCCTCCCATCCTCTCCCCGCGACCAGCCGCGGGTATAAGGGCGGACACCACCACTTTGTCTCTCCCTCTGTTCCTCTTCCTCCTCGTTAACCCGTGTGAAGATCATCCTTCCGGCGGCCGTCTGGAGGGTGGTCGTCACCTCGACCTGCACGGTCTGGCCCACATATTTTCTGCCGTTTTCGACGACGACCATGGTTCCGTCGTCCAGATATGCCACGCCTTGGTTGAACTCCTTGCCCTCCTTTATCACCTTGACGGTCATCGTCTCTCCGGGGAGGACGATGGGTTTAAGGGCGTTTGCAAGGTCGTTGATGTTCAGGACGGTGACGCCTTGCAGCTCTGCCACTTTGTTCAGGTTGAAGTCGTTGGTGATTATCTTCGCCTTCAGATCCTTCGCCAGTTGGACCAGTTTGGCATCCACCTCCTTGATCTCCGGATAGTCCTCGTCGATGATCTGCACGTCCACATCGGGGTTTTCCTGGAGCTCCCTGAGTTTATCCAGCCCCCGTCTTCCTTTGTTCCGTCTGAGCACGTCGAGGGAATCTGCTATATGCTGTAGCTCCCTGAGCACGAATCTCGGCACTATAAGGGTACCCTCCACGAACTGTGTTTTGCAGATATCGGCTATCCTGCCGTCGATTATAACGCTTGTGTCCAGGATCTTATATGAGGATTGGCTCGACTCGGTTTTTCTGGCGGGAGGTGCGAATCTAAGCAGACCTTTGTAGCGGTAAAGCGTCATCGCTCCCGAATATCCCAGTATGATGGAGATCGGAATGGCGATGTAGGGGCTGATGGGGCCGGGATGGGCGGATTTAACGAAATACATAACCAAAGCGGCACAGGCCAAACCCAGGCCCATGCCGATTGAGCCCAGGAAGAGATCTCTGACCCAGTCCCTCCTCACCGATATATCCAGTAGTATGAGTGCCCAAGCCGCCCCGAATCCTATCCCGGCTTCGATGTACCCTCCTCCGATTATGTATCCTATGATTGCGGAGAAAAGGGCGAATATAAACCTTGCCGGTAAGGCTTTGTTCTTCAATTTCCCTTCACCTTTTAACCAGGCCGACCGACCTGGGCTGGGTATTTGTAATCCGCCTTTTGTGAGGCTATCCCAACCCAGCAGGCGGTTTTCTGGAATAGCCCTTTCATTTTGAATTATACCATAGCCCCTATCGGCTTATCAATACGGTTTAAAAGCGCTGCTCGCCGAATAGGGCTGTGACTCCCGCATCTCTTTCAGTTGACGCTGATCGGCGGAGATGATAAAATGAGGTATGTCCCTTCAAGGCGATCGCGAGGGAGGAGCAAGATGACGAGAAACCTGATCCTGTGCGGTGTAGGTGGACAGGGAATACTGCTGGCCAGCACCGTCATCTCCAACGCCGCCCTCAGGAGCGGCTATGACGTCAAGACAAATGAGGTTCACGGAATGGCTCAGCGGGGAGGCAGCGTCGTCGCCCAGATCCGATTCGGCAAAGCCGTCCACTCGCCGCTTATCAAAAAGGGTACTGCCGACTATATGCTCGCCCTTGAGAAGATCGAAGCACTCAGATACGCCGACTACATGAAGCCGGACGGAATGGTGATCGTCGCCCGAACCGAGATCATCCCCGTCACCGTATCCACCGGTATGGCGAAGTATCCCGAAAACGTCGACGAGCTGCTGCGCGGGAGGTTTGAGAACCTATATATGGTCGATGGCCTCGCCATAGCTAGGGAATCGGGCGAGCCGAGGGCGGCTAACGTCGCGCTGATCGGAGCCCTTTCCAACTTCCTCCCCTTCGAGGAGAACGTGTGGGAGAAGGTGCTGAGCGAAACGGTGCCGACTAAAGCCCTCCAGGCCAACCTGAAGGCGTTTCAGAAGGGGAAAAGGGCTATTGGGAATTAGCGTTTAGAAATCCGATCCATTTCCTCAGACATTGACTTCAAACTGAAAGCGATGTTAAAATATAGTTGAAACATAATCTCAATTCCGGGTGAGGCATGGAGCAGACGATCCGGGCGTTTATAACCTTTTTGAAACGGAAAGGGTATAGGATCACCGAACAGAGGATCGCCGTTTTGAAGGAGGTCCTGTCGATAGAGGGCCATTTCGAGGCGAAGGATCTGTGCGAGAGGTTCGAGGATCGATCCGATGTCTCCAGGGCTACCATTTACAGGACGTTAAAGCTTCTGCTTGAAAGCGGACTGATAAGGGAGACGGTCAGCGATGAGAAGCATCCTCATTATGAGAAAACCATGGGAGGATTTCATGGCCATCTGATATGCTTAAATTGCGGGAGGATTGTCGAGTTTCCCGAATCAGGGGTGATGGATCTGCAGAGGGAGATAAGCGAAAGATACGGTTTCGAGCTGAAGTTCGGAAAGTTCGAGATCTTCGGCATATGCCACCGCTGCAGGGAGGATGGGAGATGAGGGGATCGTGTCACGGATCGGACGAGTCCCATCGTCGAGGTGAGGAGAAGCGGATCAAGATCGCCCTGGTGGGAAACCCCAACGTCGGCAAAAGCGCCCTCTTCAACGCCCTCACTGGCAGATATGTCACCGTATCGAACTATCCTGGCACCACGGTGGAGATCTCGAGGGGGAAAGCCCGTTTCGGCAACATAACGGCTGAGGTGGTCGATACCCCCGGCATATATTCCCTCCTGCCGATAACCGATGAGGAAAGGGTCGCCAGATCCATCCTGTTTCAGGAGAAACCGGATCTGATAATCCACGTCGTCGATGCCAAAAACCTTTCACGTATGCTGCCCTTTACGCTGCAACTGTTGGAGCTCGGCATCCCCGTAGTTTTGGATCTGAACATCATGGACGAGGCTGAAAGGGCGGGGATAAGGATAGACCTGGAAAAACTGGAGCGAATGTTGGGAATACCGGTCGTCGGCACGGTCTCCGTCACCGGCAGAGGTATCGGTGAGCTGAAACGGCGAGTGGAGGAGAGATTGGAGGACGGGAGTGACGAGGGGATTAGGATGAAGTATGGTGAGGAGATCGAGGAGGCGATATCTCAGGTGGAATCGCTGCTCGAGGGCGAGTATGAGATACCTAAACGGGTGGTCGCGCTGTTACTGTTACAGGATGACGCTGAGCTTGAAGGCAAGGTGAAAACGAAGGAGCGCTGGGCTAAAAAGGTGAACAAGGTGATCGCCTCCGCCAAGGCCAAGCTCAACCGATCCCTGCCTTACACTATCACCATGCAGAGACAAGCTCAAGCCGATTCCATAATCTCACAGACGGTCAGAATCGAGGAGGTTCAAAGGCGAGGGTTCGCCGAGGTGCTCAGCGATCTGATGATGAATCCATGGACGGGCACACCGATACTGCTTTTGGTCCTCTATCTCGGCCTCTATAAGCTCGTGGGGGGATTTGGCGCCGGGACGCTCGTCGACTTCATAGAGGGGGTGATCTTCGAGAGATACATAAACCCCTATGTGACGCTCTTCTTCGAGAAGATCATCCCCTGGCCCATACTCCAGGATCTCTTTGTGCATGAATACGGCATAATCACGTTAGGAGTTCGGTATGCCGTGGCGATAATCCTGCCTATCGTCGGGATCTTTTTCCTGGTCTTTTCGATCATGGAGGATTCGGGATATTTCCCCAGGCTGGCGATGCTGGTGGATCGGCTCTTCAAGAGGATAGGTCTCAACGGCAGAGCGGTTATACCGATAGTTTTGGGGTTGGGATGCGATACCATGGCCACGATCGTGACCAGAATTCTCGAGACGCGGCGAGAGAGGATAATAGCGACCTTCCTGCTGGCTTTAGCTATCCCATGTTCAGCCCAATATGGCGTGATAACGGGCCTCTTTTCGGGAAGACTGCCGGCCTTTCTGATATGGGGATCGGTTGTGGTGGGTATATTCCTGCTCTCCGGATATCTGGCATCCAAGCTCATGCCGGGCGAGGGGCCGACCTTCTATATGGAGATACCACCGCTCAGGCTGCCTAAGATCTCGAACGTGTTGAACAAGACCATGGCTCGGATGCAGTGGTATTTCGTCGAGGTTCTGCCGATGTTCATCCTGGCAAGCGTGCTGATATGGATCGGGAGGATAACCAGGATCTTCGATCTGCTCGTTAAACTGACGGGCTATCCCGTTCGCGCCATAGGGTTGCCTCCGGAGACGGCGAAGGCTTTCCTATATGGATTTTTCAGGCGGGATTATGGGGCAGCAGGGCTGTATGACATACAGAAGACGGGGCTTCTCGGCGACGCTCAACTGGTGGTGGCCGCCGTCACATTGACGCTCTTCGTGCCCTGTATAGCCCAATTTCTCGTGATGTGTAAGGAGCGCGGGTGGAAGGTCACTCTCTCGGTGGTGGGTTTCATAATCCCGTTCTCCTTTCTAGTGGGCTTCCTGACAAACCTGATCCTTAAGGCGGTGAATTTCGGATGAAATGTCCGTTTTGCGGCTTTGAATTTGACGAGAGAAACAGCCCGGCCTGCCGGAGCTGCCCTTTCGGCAGAAACTGCAGGCTGGTGAAATGCCCTAACTGCGGCTACGAGACGCTCAAGGAGGGGGAGGGGTTTATAACTAGATTGCTGAGGAGATTGCGCGATGAAGATAAGCAATCAGGCTCAGGAGATACTGGAAGAGATATGGACCGAAGAGGAGGAGGGGAATAAAACCATCACGCCAGATCACATAGGTGTTCCACCGGACGATGAAGCGATCAAAGAGCTGATAGATAAGGGGATATTGATTCTGAAGGACGGCAAGCTCGTTCTAACGCCGAAAGGACGTGAAGAGGCCAGAAACGCCATAAGACGTCATAGGCTTGCCGAAAGATTGCTTTATGACGTGCTGGAAACCGGCTCCCAGATCCTGGAGGACAGGGCCTGTAGGTTCGAACACCTGCTTTATGAGGGGATCGACGAAAGCATATGCACGCTCCTGGGACATCCCAGATTCTGTCCTCACGGGAAACCCATACCTCCAGGGGAATGTTGTCTGAGAGCAAGGGAGACGGGCGAAAGGGTGGTCTCGGCGTTGACCGATCTAAAACCCGGCCAGAAGGGGAAGATCGCATACCTCCAGGCGAAAAACTCCAAGGAGTTGCAAAAGCTGATGGCGATGGGTATCCTTCCGGGCACGCCCATAGAGCTGCGCAGACGGTTCCCCTCATACATCTTCAGGGTGGGATACACGGAATACGCCGTCGATCGCGAGACGGCGGATCAGATCTACGTGAGGCTGGAGAGATAACCCCCGATACCTTTTATCTTCTTCTCAGTATGGTCCCCCACTCGCCTGCGCCATAGACCGCTCCCTTAAGGTGGGAAAGTGAGAGCAGGGCGATCTTCACCCCCGTTTTCTCCCTGATCCATGTCCTTCCGCCGTCATCCGTCCTCAGGGCCACACCGTTATCTCCCACGATAAAGCCTTTCTTTTCATCCAGGAAGATGATGTCCCTCAGCGTGACCTCAACCTCACTTGGGATCTGCTTCCACGATCTCCCGCCGTTCTCCGTCCTGAGGATAATCCCGTCGTCTCCAACGATGAAGCCGATCTGCGGCGATATAAAGATCACCTTCCACAGGTCCCCCGTAACGCCACTGATGGAGAGCTTCCATGAAACGCCTCCGTTTTCCGACCTGATTATCCTGCCCGCTGATCCGCACGCCCACCCCCTGTTTTTGTCCAAGAAGAAGACGCTATAAAGATCATTCGGCACGCCGGCCTTATACACCCTACAGGTATCCCCTGTTGAAGTTGCGACTATGACCGTCCCTTTCGCTCCGACACACCAGCCCCTGCTTTTGTCCAGAAAGAAGACGCCGTATAGGTCAAGCGAGGTGCCGCTTGCCTTGATCTGCCAGCTCTCACCGCCGTCCGGGGTATAGATAAGGGCACCGTTTTCGCCGACGGCCCAGCCGTTTTGGTCGTCGGTGAAATAGACGTCTAGGAGTGTCGATTGTATCCCGCTTTTCACCTCCCGCCAGCGTATGCCGTCATCGGAGGTGAGCATGGCTCCGCTCTCGCCGACGGCCCAGATCCGCGAGTTCGTTCCGAACATAGCCCATATGGTCTCGCCACTGGACAGCACATCCCATCGTCTTCCGCCGTTGAGGGTATGGAGGATCAATCCCCTATCGCCTACAGCCCATCCCTCCCCCTCTGACGTGAAGAAGACGCCGTATAGGTGAAGGGAGACGTCCACCGATTGAGCCGTCCAGGTTCGCCCTCCGTTTCTGGTGTGGATTATCGCCGCCGTCTCGGGAAAATCCTTAAATCCCGGTGCATAACCGACGGCCCATCCTTCAAGCGGCGAGATGAAGTGGAGGTCATAAAGCCTGGCCTCCTCGTAGCTGACCTGATAGATCCAGCTCTTCCCGCCATCGGATGTGTGGAGTATCGTCCCCCCTGCCCCGATACACCAGCCGATCTCACCGTTCACGAAGAAGATCTTACGGAGGGAATCGACCGTATGGGATGGAAGCCGCGTCCAGCTCTTCCCGCCGTCTTCAGTTCGTATGATGGCGCCCTGTCCTCCACACGCCCATCCCAAGTTCCTATCTGCGAAGAAAACCGACCAGAGAGGGGTGTCCGATTGGACTGAGAGATCCTGCCAGGATCTCCCGCCGTCCTCGCTCCGGAAAATTCCTCCTTTTTCCCCCACAATCCAGCCGTGGTTCTCATCGATGAAAAAGACGGAATGGAGATTTTTCCGCGTGCCGGTTTTGGATCTCACCCATCCCCTGCCCTTGCTCCAACGGAGCGCTACCCCTTTATCGCCGACAACCCATATGGTTTTACCGGCTGAGGTGATATCGTGTAAGGTCACGTTCACCCCTGTGGGCACTTCGTTCCAGCTTTTCCCCCCATCGGTCGTGTGGGCGACGACGCCGCTCAACCCGCAGATCCACCCCTCCTTTGGCGATGTGAAGGTGATGCCTCGATAATGGGTCTTCCATCCCCGGCTTCGTATGAGCTGCCATTGACAGTTGGCATATGGGGGGATCTGGAGGATCAGGATTGAGATCAGGATGACGGCAAACCTACGCATAGAAGCCCTCCGATCACCATTGTTCGGCCAGGTTGTTGTATAAATCCCTGGCCAGCTCCTCGATGAGTTTCGCCTTGGCCTCCTCTTCCGTCTCAGGTTCGACGCCTCGTCCCTGGACGACATAGAAATCATGGCTCTCAACGTAATCCTGTTTGCTATCGATGATCCGTTTCTTCACGTTATCCTCGAAGGTATAATCTATCACCAAGGTCATCCTGTATTGTTCAGGGAAGTTGTTGACATCGAAGGATATAGGTTCGACCTTAAACTCTTTGATCGTCACCTTCAGGGTGGAATCTCCCCCCGGCCCCCATTTTTTCCTGAACTCCCTTCTCAAAGCTTCGGTAAGCGCCTCTTCATCCTCAAACAGAGGGCTTTGGTTTTCAACCGGCATGATATAGATACTCTTTATATGAGGCAGATAGTTCGATTTGGTCACATATCCGCAGCCGAGGAGGGTCAAAGATAAAAGGATAAAAGCTATGATTCCGAAGATCGGGAGGTTATTGCGTTTGTTGGGTTCATTGGGTTTCGTTGAACTCCCAACCCAATAAACCCTATGATAACGCAATAACGATCTGAGGTTATGGGCGAACGCCACGATGGGCCACTCTCCTCCTGAGGTTTAATATCGTATCCTTGGAACCCGAGGGCTCTTTTTAGACCTATCCCTCGATGAGGATCTATCGTTTCTTCTACCGCCGCCTCTACGCAATGTGGGTTTATGAAGGAGCGTCAGGTCCACCTTGCCGTGGTCGTCTATGCTTATCACCTTGACCTTGACGGTATCGCCTTCCTTGACCACATCCTCCACCCTTCGCACGTATCCGTCGGCGAGTTCTGAGATATGGATCAGCCCCTCCTGTCCCGGCAGTATCTCGACGAAGGCGCCGAAGGAGGTGGTTCTGGTGACCTTTCCGGAGTAGACCTTACCGACTTCGGGCATGGCGGCGATATCGTTTATCATCTTTTTGGCCTTTTCGGCGCTTTCGGCGTTAACGGCGGCGATTTCAACCACCCCGTCCTCCTGTATGGAGATGAGCACACCGGCTTCCTCCTGGATCTTCCTGACCACGCTTCCTCCGGGGCCGATGACCTCTCTGATCTTGGTGGGGTGGATCTTCATCGTGAATATCCTCGGGGCGTAGGGCGAGATATCGGGTCGAGGTCTATCGATCACCTCCGCCATCTTATCCAACACGATCATCCTCGCCTCACGCGCCTTATGAATCGCCCTACGCATGGTCTCGATCGTAATACCCTCTATCTTGATATCCATCTGTACGGCGGTGACACCCCGTTTCGTGCCCGCCACCTTAAAATCCATGTCGCCCAGGAAATCCTCCTCGCCGACCATATCGACGAGGATCACCTCTTTCTCCCCCTCTTTAACCAGTCCGACCCCAACTCCTGCCACGGGCTCTTTGATGGGGACTCCGGCGTCCATGAGAGCGAGCGTCGCGGAGCAGACGGTCGCCATGGACGAAGAGGCGTTTGACTCCAGTATCTCCGATACGACGCGGATCGTATACGGGAACTCCTCTCTGGAGGGTATCACCGGTTCAAGCGCCCTTTCTGCCAGCGCCCCGTGACCTATCTCCCTTCGGCTCGGGCCTCTTATCGGCTTGACCTCCCCTGTACAGAAGGGAGGGAAGTTGTAATGAAGGATGAAATGTTTCATCCATTCCCCTTCCAGGTCTTTGACCACCTCCTCGTCGGCGGATGTTCCAAGCGTGACGGTGCAGAGGGATTGGGTCTGTCCTCTGGTGAAGAGCGCTGAGCCGTGAGTTCTGGGAAGCACGCCGACCTCGGCCGTTATGGGCCTTATCTCATCCGGTGTTCTCCCATCGATCCTCTTCCCCTCCTCGATGATCGAACGACGCATCTCCTGTTTTTCAAGCTCGGATATAACCTCAGCTACATCCTTGGCGTAATCCGCGGGTTCCTGGTCATCCAGTTGGATCTCACCTATCAGCTCGGTGACGATATCCTCGACGATCTCCTCCATCTGTTCCCTTCGTTCCTGCTTGCTCGATATGCCGATGACATTTCTGATCCGTGAGAGCGCCAGATCCCTCGCTTTAGAGGTCACCGTCTCATCCCTCTCTCTGGGTTCGATGGGGCGTTTCGGTTTGCCGACGGCTCGGACGAGCTCTTCCTGGAGATCGATTATCGGACCGAGGTGTTCGTGAGCGAATTTTATCGCCTCGATCACCTCATCTTCAGGCACCTGATCTGCCCCGCCCTCCACCGACATGATGGCCTCCCTGTTACCCGTGACGAAGAGCTCTATGTCGCTCTCATCGATCTGCTGATAGGTCGGGTTGATGATGAACTCGCCGTTGATCCTGCCCACCGTGACGGCGGCGACGGGACCGTTGAAGGGGATATCCGAGATGCAGAGTGCGGTCGAAGCACCGATAAGCGCTATCGTCTCAGGCGGGTTCTCCTGATCGGAGGATAGCGTCATGGCTATGACCTGCACCTCATGTCTGAACTCTTTGGGGAAAAGAGGCCTGATACAGTGATCGATCAGCCTCGCTATCAACGTCTCGCCGACGCCGGGACGCGGTTCCCTACGACCGTATACCCCCGGAATTCTACCTATAGCATATGCTCTCTCCCTGTAATCCACCGTCAGGGGGAAGAACTCATCCTCCTCGATGGTCTCCTTCGATGCAACCGCCGTCACGAGCAGGGCTGTTCCGCCATACGTGATGAATACAGCGCCGTCCGCCTGTTTGGCCATCCTGCCGGTTTCGATAACCAGCGTTTCATTCCCTATCTTCAATTCGCGTCTTACTACATCCTCGCTCAAGCTAACTCCTCCTCCTTTTCAGGGCCCCAGCCTACCCTCTTCTTGAGAACGGGTCCCTGATACCGAGTTTGCTGATAAGCGCCTTGTATCGGTCGTAATCCTCCCTATAGAGGTATCTCATCAACCTTCGGCGCTTGCCGATCATTTTGAACATCCCCAGCCTCGAGTGATAATCCTTCCTGTGAACCTTGAGATGTTCGGTGAGATGATTGATTCGGGCCGTCAGGATCGCTATCTGTACCTCAGGTGAACCTGTGTCGTTTTCGGCTCTTTTGTATTCAGCGATCACAGACTGTTTCAGTTCCTTCAGTCCCACTTTATCCTTCACCTCCGATGGTATTCAAACAAAATATAACATAAAAAAACCATTTTGTAAATGGATCGTCCCTTACCGTTCCAATATCCTCCTGGCGATCCTCTCATCCTGCGCTAATTGCCCGGCGAGCTCCTCCGCCGAGGCGAATCGCCTTTCGCCCCTGATCGCTTCGGCGAACTCGACCTCCAGCCATCTTCCATAGATATCCCCGTTGAAATCCAAGATGTGAACCTCAATCCTCATCTCCCTGCCCTCGAAGGTCGGCCTTTCGCCTATGTAAAGGAGTCCGTTGAACCTTTTCCCATCAAGTTTAACCCGAGCGGCATAGACTCCCTTTGGGGGGAGAAGCTGATCGTCCGTATCGAGGTTCGCCGTTGGATAACCTATTTTTTTGCCTATCCTCTCACCCTTGATCACCCTACCGAGGATGGAGTATCTCCTCCCCAACATCCTCTCAGCCAGCCTTAGATCGCCAGCTTTGATCGCATTGCGCACCCTCGTGCTGCTGATCGGAGCGCCGTTAATTTTCTTTTTGGGCACCACATAGACGCTGAATCCGAACCTCCCTCCCATCTCCTTCAGCACCTCGACGTTCCCCGATCTGCCCTTGCCGAAAGAGCAGTCAGGACCGACCACTACCTTTTGGGCTCCGAGCTTTCCAACGAGGATCCTCTCGACGAACTCCTGCGGTGACATCTCGGCCAACTGCGGTTCCAGCTTGGCAAGCACCGTGACGTCCACCCCTAGCCCTTCAAATAGCTCCAGCTTTTTGGCCGAGAGCGTCAAAAGCGAAGGCGCCTTATCTGGGGCGATAAACCTGAGTGGGTGGGGATCGAAGGAGACGACGACGGATAACAGTCCACATCTATGTCCCTCCTCGACAACACGGCCGATGACGGCCTGATGTCCGATATGCACGCCGTCAAAGGTGCCAAAAGTAACTGCCGATAGGCCCTCAAGCGGCTTCATCCCTAGAAGCTCGGTAAACCATCTCACCCCGTATACCCCCGTCTCAGTATGTCGATTACCTCCTCTATCGAAAGGAGGTTCTCATAAGCTATTTGAGGATCAGACTCGATCAAACCCAGAGGCAGGGCCATCTCCAGTGTGAAGGGACCGGATCTGATCCGCCTGAGCCTGGACAGATGCCCACCACAGCCCAGCTCCCTGCCGATATCCGAGGCCAAGGTACGGATGTAGGTACCCTTAGAGCATACGACGCGAAAATCGATCTCCGGCGGATCGATCCGCAGTATCTCAAGCTCATATATCGTTACTTTCCTCGGAGGCCGTTCGATCTCCTGCCCGCTTCTGGCGAGCTTATATAGTCTCTTGCCGCCAACCCTTATGGCCGAATACATGGGAGGGATCTGAACGATCTCGCCTATGAACCTGGAGGCGACCTCCCTCACCTGTTCCTCGGTGACATTCACCTCGCTCCGTCTGATGACCTTGCCGCTTGCGTCCTGGGTATCGGTCTCTATGCCAAGCGTGATGGTGCCGATATACTCCTTATCCCCCTCTATCAGATACTGGAAGAGTTTGGTCGCCCTTCCAAGGCAGACGATCAAAACCCCGGTGGCGTCCGGGTCGAGCGTGCCGCCGTGTCCCGCCTTTCTAACGCCGAAGATCCTTTTGACCCTGTCTACCGCCCGCCGAGACGTGATTCCAGA
Organism: Candidatus Poribacteria bacterium; assembly: GCA_021162805.1. Lineage (NCBI taxonomy): Bacteria > Candidatus Poribacteria > Candidatus Poribacteria bacterium. The sequence continues at coordinate 5,963 of JAGGXZ010000034.1, read as the reverse complement.
GGGTTTATCTAGGATGATCACGCCGTTGACGGGCGGGCCTTGAGTCTCACTTTTCACCGAAAAACGCCTCCTTAACGACATCCATCACCGCTTTGATCGCCCGATGGATGGGGAGATCGATCGTGCAGCCGGCAGCCCTCTCGTGGCCGCCGCCGTCGAAAAGGGAAGCTATCCGGGCGACGTTAATCTCATTCCTCGAGCGCAAACTCACCTTCGTTCTCGATGGATTTAACTCCACGAACATCATAGCAACCTCGACCCCGTCTACGGATCTGACGTGGTTTATGAACCCCTCCAGATCCTCTAGGCCGGTTCCCGTCCGTCTGAACATCTCCCCAGTCACATATATCCAGGCGATCCTCCCCGATTCGTCCAGTCTGAGCGTGTTCAGTGCCTCTCCCAGCAGTTTAACCCTCCCGAAGGTGTTGGTCTCATACACCGTTTCATAGATCCTTTGAACGTCCACCCCTTCTTGAACTAGATCCGCCGCCGCTCTGAGACAATCGGGCGTGACATTGGAAAATCTGAATCCACCTGTGTCCGTCAGTATCCCCGTGTACAAACAGACGGCTCTCTCTCTGCCGAGAGGTATCCTCATCAGCCTGATGAGTCGGAGGATTATCTCGCTTGTGGCGCAGGCGTCCGGATCGATGAAATTGAGGTCCCCGAACGGAAGGCACTCGGAATGATGATCGATGTTCAGTATCCCCCTCTCCGGTTTTATCGATCCGGCCAGATCCCTTCCTATCCTTTCGAATCCGCCCGCATCAAGCACGATCAAGTATTCCGGACGATAGGATCGCCCTTTTTCATGCCGCTGGATTATACCGCTGAAGGGCAGGAAACGGTAGATCCGCGGAACCGGATCGGTGTTGACCGCATCAACCGATTTCCCCATATCCCTCAGCAGCGAATACAAAGCCAGTTGTGAACCCAGCGCATCCCCATCGGGATTCACGTGTGTGCTTATCAGAAACCGATCTCCCCTTCTGAGCAGATCGGCTATCTCATTTAGATTCGTCCTCGGTGTCCGGGTGCAATTCATCCTGGATGCTTTTGAGAAGCCTGTCCACCCTCATCATATGATCGATCGATTTGTCGATGAAGAACCTTATCTCCGGCGTATACCTAGCCGAAAGGCTCTGACCGAGTTCGGTTCTGATGAACCCGGCAGCCCTTTTCAGCCCCTCAAGACACTCCCTCTCCCTTTCCTCTCCCCCCATAACGCTCACCCAGATTTTGGCCACTCTCAGATCATTGCTCAACTCCACCCTCGTGACCGTGCAGAAGCCGACCCTCGGGTCCTTGATCTTCCTCTGTATTATCTCGCTTATCTCACGTTGGATAAACGGGGCGAGTCTATCTATCCTTCTCATATGATCTCCACCTCGTAGTCGAAGGTCTCATAGATGTAGTTCTGACCTACGAACTCTATGATGTTGGACATGATCTTCCGTGCATGTCCCAAGCTGTTCGAGACGCAAGCTATACCGATGGTGATCTGTCTGATGGAGTTGTGGTTATCCACCTCGGCGATGGAGACGTTATACCGGCTTTTGATCCTATCCCTGATGCTGTTTACGACCTGTCGTTTCTCCTTAAGTGAGCCTCCGGAGGGCAGGACAAGATAGAGAGTGCAGATCCCAACCACCATGATTTCACCCTTTTACCTTCTGACCAGCTCGACGGTAAAGCATTCGAGGATATCGCCCTCTTTGAAGTCGCTGAAGCTCTCCATACCTATGCCGCACTCGAAACCCTCTTGCACCTCTCTCACGTCCTCTTTGAACCTACGCAGGGAGTCCAGTCTCCCCTCATATATGAGGACACCATCGCGGATAACCCTGAGGTTTCCCCCTCTCACCATTCTGCCCTCCAGTACATAGCAACCTGCGACTCTGCCGAATCTGGGGACGCTGAATACCTGTCTGACCTCGGCTCTTCCCAGTATGACCTCCCTCTCCTCCGGCTCCAACATGCCGAGCAGGGCATCTCTCATATCGGACAGCAGCTCGTATATCACCCTATAGGTTCTGATCTCAACCCCTTCCCCCTCGGCGAGTTTAGCGACCTTCCCGCTGGGGCGGACGTTGAAGCCTATGATGATCCCGCCTGAGGCTGAGGCGAGCATCACATCGCTTTCGGTTATCGATCCGACGCCCCTGTGGATGATATCCAGTTGGATATCGCTCTCCACCCTCTCCTGAAGCCTCATCAGGGCATCCGAGACGGCCTCGACCGTCCCCTGCGTATCCCCCTTGAGGATGACCAGGAGCTTCTTCTCCTCCTCTTCCCTCATCATGCTGAAGAACTCGTCGAGCGAGACTCCCTTTCGTGAGCCGAGATTTTTGAGCCTATGTTCCTCCTGGCGCTGTTCGCTGAGCTTTCTCGCCTCCTCCTCGTCCATCACGGCCAGCTTGTCTCCGGCCTCCGGCACGCCGTTTATCCCCATGATCTCGACGGGAATGGAGGGTCCTGCCTCCTTCACCCTTTTCCCCTTATCGTCCGTCATCGCCCTGACCTTGCCGTCATAAAGGCCGACTATGAAGGAATCGCCTACCCTCAGGGTTCCCTCCTGCACGAGCACGGTCGCCACAGGGCCTTTACCTTTATCCAGTCTGGCCTCTATCACGATGCCCCTAGCCGGTTTATCGGGGTTGGCCTTCAGTTCAAGCAGATCGGCCAGCAGAAGTATCATCTCCAGCAGATCTTCGACGCCATCTCCTCTCTTGGCCGATACATCCACGTATATCGTCTCTCCGCCCCACTCTTCGGGCACAAGCCCGTGTTCGGAGAGCTGTTGTCGGACTCTATCTGGTCTGGCTTCGGGAAGGTCTATCTTGTTGACGGCCACGATGATCGGGACGTTTGCGGCTCTGGCGTGATCTATCGCCTCCACCGTCTGGGGCATAACGCCGTCATCGGCGGCTACGACCAGGACGACTATATCGGTGACCTGAGCTCCTCTTGCCCTCATGGCGGTGAAGGCCTCATGGCCGGGGGTGTCTATAAAGACTATCTTCCTGCCGTCGTGAGTCACAACGGACGCGCCGATATGTTGTGTTATCCCTCCGAACTCCTGCTGTGTAACGTTCGTCTTTCTAATGGTATCCAGAAGCGTGGTTTTGCCGTGGTCGACGTGTCCCATGACGGTGACCACGGGTGGACGCAGCTGAAGGGCTTCCTCCTCTTCCTCGTCCTCCGGGCTTTCACCTTCGACCTCGGGCTCGGCCTCTTCCTCATCCCTCACCTGCAGGTTAAACTCATCGGATATCAGGGCTATCGCTTCGGCATCCAGTTTCTGGTTAACGTTGGCCATCACGCCATGTTTCAGCAACTCCGTTATCACGTCTGCCGGATCAGCCCCGATCAGATCTGCCAGTTCGCCGACGGAGATACCTGGTCGGACAGAGATGGGCTCCGATTGATCCTCCCTTTCCTCCTGTGCCCTCCGGTCTTCGAACTCGGCTATGACCAATTCAACGGTTTCCGGATCGAGGGTGCTCATATGTGTTTTTATATCGACGCCGTATTTTTTAAGCTCCTCGATCATCTCCTTGCTCGATATGCCGAGCTTTCTAGCCAGTTCGTAAACCCTTGTCATATGCGCCTTTGCCGTTTTCCCTCTGGATTTCCCCATTATCGATCCCTCCCCGATATCTGCCGAGAAGTTCCAGGAGCTGAGCCTTGAGGGAGTCTATACGGTCCTGATCGAGCTGAGCCCGGAGGAATCTATTCAATTTCTTCGGGTTCATAGCGGCCTGAATGCATTTTGGATTTGGGCAGACATAAGCGCCTCTGCCCTCTCCTTTCGCGTCGAGGCTGATCAACAGCCTACCGTCCTTGGTATGGCCTATCCTGATGAGATCCCATTTTTGGGATTTTCTGCCGCATCCGATACAGGTTCTAATTGGAGCTTTCCTCATCACCTTCCCCCGGCTCATCTGTCAGGCCGAGCATCTCCATTGCGGCCTTTTTGATCCTCTCGGCGGTCTTCGTCCCGATTCCGGGCACCTGTGCCAGCTCATCCAATCCCGCGTGAGCGATCGACTCGACCGAATCAAAGCCGCTCTCGTGAAGCCCATCCGCCAATTTCGGTCCGATCCCATCTATCGATTTCACCTCCGGTTCCTCTTCATCCTTGAAGAGGGATTTGACGATAACCTCTTTCAGCTCCTCCTTCATCTGAGATTCGCTCTTTATATCTATCTTCCAGCCCGTCAGCTTTGCCGCCAGACGGGCGTTCTGACCTCTCTTACCTATGGCGAGCGAGAGTTGATCGTCCGGAACGACCACGCGGGCGATTTTATCCTCCTCGTCGATCATCACCTTGCTGACCTTGGCGGGGCTGAGGGCGTTTGCCACGAAGATCGATGGATCGGGGTTCCATTCTATGATATCTATCTTTTCCCCTCTCAACTCCCTCACTACGGCTTGAACCCTGGAACCCTTAATCCCCACAAACGTTCCGACCGGATCTATGTTCTCCTCGGTGGCCAGGACCGCCACCTTTGATCTCTCGCCCGGCTCACGGACGATGCCGACGATTCTGACCAGCCCCTCCTCTATCTCCGGCACCTCCGCCTCGAAAAGCCTGGCGACGAGTCCGGGATGTGTCCTGGAGAGGATTATAAGCGGCCCTCTGGGGGTTTGATCAACCCTGAGGACATAGCTTCTCAGTTGATCCCCCCTCATGTAGTTCTCCTTCTGGATCTGCTCCGACTTCGGTATAATCCCCTCAGTCCTCTCCAGATCCACGATTACGTTACCTCCCTCTATCCTCTGGACGATCCCCCAGACCAGCTCGCCCTCTTTCTCCTTATATTCGGCATATATGTTCTCCCTCTCCGCATCGCGCAGTTTCTGAATGAGGATCTGTCGGGCTTTCTGAGCGTCAATCCTCCCGAAATCCCTGGGGTCCACCTCCACCTCCAGCATATCTCCGACCTTCGCCTCGGGATCGATCTTCCTGGCCTCCTCTATCGGTATCTCGGTCAGATAATCGTGCATTATCTCGACCACCTTTTTGGGCACGGAGATCTTTATCTCGCCCGTTTCCTCGTTGATCTTGACTGAGATCGATCTTCCGGGACCGTATCGTTTCCTCATGACAGCCAGCAGGGCTGATTCTATGGCATGGAGCAGAACCTCGGGAGGGAGGTCCTTTTGACTTACTATCCTTTCGATGCTTACCAAGAGATCGTTGCTCATATTCATCCCCAACCTTATTAAAACTCTATCTCCACCTTGCCGGAGACGATCTGGCCTATCGGCACCCTGACCGTCTCCTCATCTTTTTTGCCCCTTTTGAGCTTGAGGGATATCTCCCCGTCCTCCACGGAGATCAACCTGCCCGAGATGCGTTTGCTTCCCATCACCGGAGAGATGGTCTGCAGGGTCACCTTCTCGCCGATCACCCTTCGGAAATCGGATTCCGATTTAAGTGGCCTATCCAATCCGGGCGAGGCCACTTCGAGCGTGTAATCCCCACCGAGCACTCCGTTTACCTCCAGAACCGGCTGAATGGCATAGCTCACCTCAGCGCAATCTCTGAAGGTCACGCCGCCGGGTTTATGGATATAGACGGCTACGATCCTCCGTCTTGAGCTTCCTTTCACCTCTACGTCTACGAGCTCATATCCGTCCGATTCCAGTATCGGCCTTATGAGCTGAGCTATTCTATTCCGAAGCATCATCCGATCGATCGTCCCCCGATAAAATAAAAGAGCGGGCTTAAACCCACTCTCTTTGCAGGAATCATCCCCATATCGATCAGACCAGAAATATGTTAACATAATTGATCCCAGAATTCAAGTCTAACTCGTAAAGGGTCAGGGCTTTTCAACGCTTTGATAAGGGTAAAATCTCCCCTCCTGGCACCAAAGGCCGAAAAAGAATCAAATCTTTTCATCTTCTCATCCCTATCCTTCTACCTTTATCACCTCTCTTTCCTTTAATCTCCC
>JAGGXZ010000033.1 GCA_021162805.1 Candidatus Poribacteria bacterium | reverse complement strand
GAGATGATGGAAGGGATGATAGGTTGAGCTATGCTCAAATTGAGCTTTGGAGGGAGGAGAGAGGGGGATTTATGGCCTTCTCAAGAGGGACAGTTATCGCAGCCATAGGCATAAAGCGGGTAAGACGTAGAGAGTAGGGCGTAGAGCGTAAGGCGCTTTACGCCGCACGCATTACGCACTACGCAATAAAGGGTTGATCCCTTTTGGGGGTTCAAGTTTATCCTTTTGGTTGGTTGAAAGGATGAATTGGGGGTGTGGTTCTTCCGCTTGATGATTGCCTTCATCCTGTATTTGAGCCGAGTTTTGTCAGTCAATCAGCCAGAGCATATTGAAAAAAGGCTCTCTATTTTTCACGATAAACAATCTATTTGGGACGAAATATGAGGAGATATTCTCCAGTGAGGAGGGCATAAAGTTCAAAACCGGGTTAACCTTTTAAGGGAAGTAAGAGCCGATGGGTGAGTTAGGTGAGCCGTGGTTCCCGTTAGGCGGCAAATCTGACGGACATCAGTTTCGACACCCCGGCCTTCTCCATCGTCACGCCGTACATCGTCTCCGCTATCTCCATGGTTCTCTTGTTGTGGGTTATGATGATGAATTGGGTGTTCTCGGAGAAGCCCTTTATGAGCCTTGTAAAACGCAGCACGTTCGCCTCGTCCAGAGCAGCGTCGACCTCATCCAGGATGCAGAACGGGCTGGGTTTGAGCTTGAAGATCCCGAAGAGCAAGGCGATGGCAACGAGCGTCCTCTCACCCCCTGAGAGCATCGATATCGACCCGGGCTTTTTGCCAGGTGGATGGGCGATTATCTCAACCCCGCACTCCAGAACATCCTCTCCCGTCAACACCAGCTCGGCCTCTCCTCCTTCGAAGAGCTCCCTGAATACCTCTTTGAAGTTCTCGTTTACCTCGTTGAAGGATTCGAGGAATATCCTCCTTGAGGTGGCATTGATCCTGTTTATGACCTTGTAGATCGAATCCCTCGCCTCGACCAGATCGTCCCGTTGTTTCTTCATGAAGTCGAGTCTTTCCTTATGCTGCCTGTAATCCTCTATCGCTTTCAGATTCACAGTTCCCATTCCCCGGATCTCATCTTTGATCTCCTCTATGAACCTCCTCAGATCCTCATCTTCGAGCTCCGTCATAGCTGGCTGAGCCTCCTCGATGGGGAAATTGAACCTCTCCCTCATGGAGGTTCTTAGGTTATCCATTTGGATCTGGAGCTCGGTGTATGTCACATCCAGTTCATGTTTTCTCGCCTCGATCGAGGAGATCGATCGCCTGAGATATCTGAGCCTGCGTTCGGTCTTCTCCATCTCCCCCAACAACTTCTCCTTTTCCCGGCCAAGGGCTGCGGACCGTTCGTTAAGATCGAAGAGGGTCTGTTCGAGACGTAAGAACTTATGCTGCTCCTCCTCGATTTTCTCAGCGATTTCAGCGTAAGATTGCTCCGCCGATCGGATCGTCTCCTTAAACTCCTCGATTCTCTCTCCTATCCTGCCGCGTTCATCCTCCATCGACCTGATCGATTCCTCTATGCCGCGTATTTTCTCCCTGATGGTTGCAAGCTGGATTTTCTTCTCACCGCACAGCCTTTCCACCTCCCTTCTCTTATCCATCTCCGATTCTATCTGCTCCGAAAGTCTCTGGGATTTCCTGTTGAGGGAGGAGTATTCCTTTTCGATCTCCTTTAACCTAGCGTCTATCTCGGATCTTCTCCCTGAGAGCTCCTCCAGGTCGCGTTTAACCACTTCGCCTTCACTTTTCAAGACCTCCAGCTCTTTTTGGAGTCGATCTCGTCTTTTCTCCAACGCCTGCATCTCTTTTGAGATCTCAGCCATCTGGATCTTCCTTTCCTGTGAGGAGGATACGATCCGCTGTTTCTCCTTCTGCAGCGCGGCGATCTTGGCCGAAAGCCCTTTCCGCTCGGCATCTTTCTCGCTCAATCGAGCGGAGAGCTTTTCAACCTTTCTCTCCAGCTCGTCGATCTCGCGTCCTCTGCTCAACAATCCGATAACATTTGATTTGCTGGAACCACCTGTTATAGCTCCAGATGCGCTTATGATCTCACCTTCCAGTGTTACGAGCCTACAGGCCGGTCTAAACCTGCGGGATATGGATATGGCGATATCCAAGCTTTCCACGACGAGCGTGTTTCCCAGCAGATAATCGATGGCCACGCTGTATCTGGGGTCAAATGAGACCAGTTCAGAGGCCAATCCGATAACGCCGCTGTGATTCAACACTCTCTCCCCGCCGGTAAATTTGCGCGCTCTGAGGATATCGAGCGGTAGGAAGGTCACCCGTCCTGTCCTTGTCTTTTTGAGCAGATCGATCGCCTTTTGAGCGTCTTCGGCGGTTTCAACTATGATGTTTTGTATGCCACTTCCCAGTGCCACTTCGATGGCGAGCTCATACTCCGGCTCAGTCCTTATGAGTTCCCCTACGACCCCACATATCCCGCTGAACTCATCGGGGTTAAGCTCCCGCGCCTTCATCACAGCCCTAACGCCCGAATAGTATCCCTCATAGCCGCTCTGTAGTTCTTTAAGCGAGTTGAGCTTGGAGAGGCTCATCCCAAGAGATTGCTGTATGCCCGATATCTCCGCTTCAAGTTTTCTGAGCAGCTTTTCCCCAGAGGAGATCTGGGACTCGATCTCCTTCAATCCCGTGTCCATAGAGATCATCTCCGACTCGATCAGCTTCGATTGTCGCTGAAGCCCCTCGATCTGTGCTTTTACCTCGTTCATCTCGAGTTTGAAACTCCCCTCGTCGTTCGAAAGCCTGCTAAGTCGATTTTCAGAGTATTCGATCCTGGAGTTGATAGAGGAGAGCTCATTTTGCAGCTTTGTCCTCTCATCGAAGAGCGAGATCATCCGAGATTTAAGTGCGTCGATCTCAGAGCGGGCACGGGATACGCTGGCTTCAATCTGTGAGATAAACCCCTCATGGGCTTTAAGCCGGCTGTTTTCAAGCTCAAGCTCTATCTCAAGCTTTCTCTTCTCCTGCGATCTGGATTCCATCTCCTTTTCGATCTCCTTCAGCCGTTTCTCCACGAGCTCTATCTCATAGCGCGCCCGCTTTCTCTGATTCGATATGGCTCCCTGTCTATCCTTATATATGGCGATATTGCTTTCAGTTCGCTCTATTTCGGACTCGATTTTCCTTATCCTCTCCGATAGATCGGAGATCTCACCGTCTATCTTATCCCTGCGCGAGTTGAGCTGAGCCATTGAAGCTTCCAGGGACTCGATCTCGCTTATCCTCTCGGAGAGTTTGGATGAAATCTCTTCGAGTTGCTTCTCCACCTCCGAGAGTCTTCCGGTGAGATCGACGAACCTTCGACGCGCCTTTTCGATTTCGGCTGATCTGAGCTTTTCCTCGAGATCCAGGTATCTACGGGCTATCTCCGCCTGCTGATGCAGGGATTCCGTCTGGCGCTCAAGCTCGATTATCACATCATTTATCCTTGCTAAGTTTGCCTCCGTATCCTCCAGTTTACGCAGGGCCGCATTTTTGCGCTGCTTATACCTGTTTATGCCGGCCACCTCGTCGAAGAGAAATCTCCTCTCATGTGGCTTGGAGTTCAGGATAAGGTCTATGTTGTTCTGTTCCATAAGCGAGTAGGCGTTCGCCCCTATTCCGGTGTCAACGAAGAGGTCACGGATATCACGCAGTAGGCATGGGGTGCCGTTGATGAAATATTTGCTATCGCCGGATCTGTGAAGCTGACGGGCAATCTCCACCTCAGGTGAATCCAACGGCAGGAGTCCATCCTCATTTGAGAATCTCAGCGCCACATAGGCGTGATTTTGGGGCTTGCTGTTGGTTCCCCCGTTGAAGATCACATCTTCCATCCGGGAGCATCTGAGCGATTTGGAGCTTTGCTCGCCCAACACCCACCGGACGGCGTCGGAGATATTGCTCTTGCCGCATCCGTTTGGGCCTACGATAACGGTTATCCCTTTATCAAACAGAAGTTCTACCTCTTCGGCGAAGCTTTTAAATCCCCTGAGCTTAAGGCTTTTCAGACGCATAAGATCAATCCCTCCCTGGATATCTAACCTTTACAAGACAAAGTCCATGAGGTGGCACCGAAGGGCCAGCGGCCGCTCTGTCCTTAGCCGCCAGAATCTCTAGGATCTTCCCCTCTGGATCGGCATGCTCGATCACCTTCAACAGGGTTCCCACAATCGCTCTGACCATCCCCCTCAGGAAAGAGTCAGCCTCTATCTCAATCCTGATCATATCTCCCTCTCGACGACAAAAGGCTTCTATCACCGTGCAAACGGGATTCTTCCTACTACTACCCCTCCTCTGGAAGGATGAGAAATCATGCGTACCCTCCAGAACCTTAATCGCCCTGTCCATCAGGTTGACGTCCAACCCATATGGAACATACCAAACATATCTCCTCATGATGGCCGACGGATATTCCCTATTGAGGATCAGGTATCTATATCTTCGGCTCAAGGCGCTATATCTGGCGTTAAAATCCTCATCCACCTCTTCGACGGTTGCTATCGCCACGTCATCGGGCAGGAGAGCATTAAGGGCCTTGTGAAACTCATCTGTCGAAAGCTTAGATTCGGTGCGGAAGTTGGCGACCTGACCGGTAGCGTGCACCCCTGAATCGGTTCGACCGGCGCCGATCAATTTCACCTTTTCGCCTGTGATCTGCCATATGACATCCCTTATTATCCCCTGGACGGTGCGCCCCTCCTTCTGTATCTGCCAGCCTATAAAATCTGTGCCGTCATATTCTATCGTCAGTTTGATGTTCCTCACCCTTATCCCCTTAAATCGCCGTTGATCCTGAATCCAGCATGGCTAACTTCGATATGAGATTTCCATTCTCATCGAACTTCAGCGGTTCCGGCCCGGAAATTATCCTCAGATCTTCTCTCCCTTTAACTTCCTCCAGAAGCGGTTCGGAGATCTCAACCAGGTGTAGGTGTAATGTGCTCCTTATATGAACGACCCTACACTCTCTAGGCTCTCGGATTCCAACGGTCGCGAGGGCTGCTTCTATGGCTTCCCTATCGGTATCAAGATAGACCGGGATCTTGGATTTTTGAGGGCCCAACGAGGTGATACTGTTGGTATAGGTTGCCCTGCGGTCTATCTTGCCCACTAGACGGGCGGTGGTGAAATCGGCAAGTCCCATTCCCACAGCGTTACCGTGGGATCTATCGGTGAGATCCAGCACCACAATCCTGAGGATATCGGGTTTCTCCGGCTCAGGTTCGAAATTCTGCATCATTCTACCTATGACGTTCGTATCCATTCCGGTTCCGCTTATGTCCTTACCCATCTTGTCCACGATCAACACATCCAGATCCTCAAACGGAAGCTTACCGGAGAGTTCCTTCGCCTTGGCGAAGAGCTTTTCCTCGCTTTCCTCGATTTCCTCCGGGAGAAGTGCGACGATATCAGCGGTTTCCTCATAGGCGTTTTCTATGATTCCGATTCCAAATTTAACCTTACAATTTCTTAACACCTCACGTGCAGCCCATCTGATGGTTTTCTCGAAACCGTATTTGAAGAAGGTCCTATGATAAAGCTCGGCGCCTTTCTTTTTGCCCAGCCCGATGGCCATCATCTTCATCAATCCGCTTCCGATACGTCCTACGAAATCGGTATGGGGCTTTATACGGTTGAGAACGACTATTCCATCCGCTTCGGCGGCGAGTTTGTCGATGTAAACCGGTGAACCGTCCGGCAGCTGACCGATTTTAAGCACATCCATCGAAGATCGGATCGGCGCGCCGATGTTCTCCTCCGTTATGCCGTAATCCTCCAATACAGCTTTCTGTCCTTCGGCTGTCGCTCCGCCGTGGCTTCCCATAGCCGGGATTATAAAGGGATGGGCGCCGATGGATTTAAGCTCGCCGACCAGCGATTTAATTATGAGCGGCATGTTGGCTATTCCTCTGCTGCCGGCCGTGATGGCTATGGAATCTCCCGGATTGATCCTCCTCTCAAACCTTATCCTTCCAAGTTCCTCTTTTATCCTGGAAGGGATATCCCCGACAACCGGCCTGGGAAATATCTGTCTGATCAGGAACATACTCGGGAGTTGCAACGGAGAAACCTCCCTAGGCGAACGGAAACTTCGTTTAGATAATACAACATGAATCCCTTCATCGCAAGACTTTCATCCTCGGTAAATTCTTCAGAGGGCTAAGTGCCCCAAATCACAATGATAATCAGCCCGAGGGTTATGGTCGAAACAGCTGTCATCCGAACTGCGAATCCCTTCTCCCTATAAAGGATGAAGGCGGCCAAGGATCCTATGACTATACTGAACTGTCTGAACGCCACGACATAGCTTGCCCTGCCGGCTAGCTGATATGCCCATAAAACCAGCCAGTAGGCTCCGAAGTTGAAGATTCCTCCTAGAATCGGCATCTTCCACCCAAGTTTTCCCGCAGGCTTCCCTTCGCGTTTCCCCTCCGGTGCAAACAACCTCCGCATTAACATATATGAAAGACCGGCGATAGTATAGAAGAAGTACCCGTATCTGGCCGCTGTTGCCGGACCCTGCTTGACCAGCTCGGAGGAGAGTTTATCAAATGTGGAGTATCCGACCGTTCCCATCGCCGTTAAAAACATCCAGAGGCTCGTCCTGTTGAGGTATCTTCTGGGATCGATCCGCTTTATCGATTCAAGCGGGGAGAGGGAACAGCCCACTACGACCAGAAACATACCGGTCCAGCCTGCTGCCGTCGGTGTCCTCCCACGAGCGAGATCCACCAGTCCCATGAGCAGGACGGGCAATGCACGGGCGACAGGATAAACCGTCGTGAAATCACCAGAGCTGTAGGCATTGGCAAGGGAAAGATAATAAAGTCCACAGGAAAGACCCGATATGGTCACGTAAGGCCACACCCTTGGCGGGATGGATCGGGCGATGAATTCGCTAGATAGGCCGGGGATCAATCCGATCAAAATGACCCCTATCTGCATGCGCTCGAAGAAGTCATGCTCAGATCTGCCATGTCTAGCCATCAAATTCCATGAGGCGTGCATGAAGGTGGAAAGCAATACAAGGGCGATGGCAAGCGGGTTCATCTCCCAGGCCTATTATTTGAATGCTCCTACTACGGTGGCAATCAACGCCCTTTCACGAAAGGGACGAAAAATAAGACCCTAGACCCTTGACTCTAGACCATTTTTCGACCCTTGACCATCTTAACCTCAACCTAAACCTTAACCTGTTTTGGCATCCCACTACACTCAGCGATAATATGAGCGTTGACTATAAATAACGCTCTTCTCAGTTGCAGCAGGCAATGGCTCCAAGGTTCCCCAGCACTCGACGGCAATTATGAGCGTAACAGTTTTACCAGGATATATCTTATATCACTACCTCCTGGACAGTATCTAACGCATCTCCCACAGCCGACGCACCCTAAAATATCGAAGTTCTCCGGAATATAACAGAATTTATGCATCACCCTCTGTCTTATTCTCTCCCGCTGTGTGGGCCTGGGATTATAGCCGGAAGCCTGCTTGGTAAATACCGGGAAAGCACAGGTATCCCAGACACGGATTCTCCTGCCGCCATTTTTAGACTTCTCATCGGATATATCAAAGCAATGACAGGTAGGGCACAGAAAGGAACAGACGCCGCATCCTATACATCCCAGGCGCACCTCCTCCCAAATCTCCGAATCGAAGAGATCCCATAGCTTCTCGGGCTCTATTCGAACGGTCTCGGTGGGGAGATCGGATCTGAGCAGGTTGGAGCGAATGGCATCTCTGGACCTTTGGGCTATATCATCGATCTCGCTCTCCTTCACCTCCTCATCAGGTAGATCCCCCAGGAGTTTCACGCCCCTTTCGGTGATCGGTTTCACCAAGAAGCTTTCGCCTATATCGATGAAAAGGGCGTCGGAGTTTTCCACCGAGAATGGGTCTCCGCCTACCATAACACAGAAACAATATCCATCGGCGGGATGTGAGCAGGCCAGGGAGAAGAGAGCCGTGTTTCTACGGCGGGCCGCGTAATAGGGATCGACAACCTCTCCCATGAAAACTCTGTCTAGAAGGGTTAACGCTCGAAGATCACATGGTCTCGCCCCGAAGACGAGCCGCTTTGTCTCATCGGGTGGGGTCTCAATCGGCGGTCCATCCCCGTGCCATTCAAGCAGGGTTTCGGTCTGCGGAAAGAAAATGGATTTTATCGGCCTCCTGGTGATACCCTCAATCGGTATCTTGGTATCTGGATCGAACCTTGCGAACCCAAGCCTTTCCTCCGAGGGCACAAGCACCTCATATCCTTCGGATGCGATGGATTCCAGGAATGAGTTCAGTTTATCCTTATCTATCCTCTTCATCTCGGCGATACGTCCTTCACCTCGATTCTCTCAAGCTTGAGATCAGGTTTCCCGGCCTCAATCCACGCCGAATACCAGAAGCTCGCCAGGAACTCCGATGCCTTGGCCAACCTGTCGACCAAAAGCGATCCAACATGCCGATCCATATAGGCGTAGTATTTATCCGCTTTGGATTTGAAATCCTCAAGGTCATACTTTATCTTGAAGGCCTTCATGGCGGCCTTGTCGAAATAGATGATCTGATCAACGTTGTAAAAGGAATCGACTATCATCTGAAAGGCATACTCCAACTTATCATCTGGAAGCCGTTTGACGATGATCTTCCGACCTTGGAGTTTGGACTTATATTTATCGAGATATCTCTCCATTAACCCGATTTCAAACCTCTGGTGGACTCCCCTATGGGCGTAATCGGGCGAGTCATAAGGCACATCGAACTTATAATTTCCGGAAAAATCCCCGTTGTAGTTGCGTGTGCAATGTAGGGGCATGGTGCTATCACCTATGAAGTGTGAAACGATTCCAGCATAATACACAACGGATTCCAGGTCATCCCTTTTAAATGCCTTCATGAGTTTGTCGTAGTAATCGGCTATCGTCCAGGGAAGGTATCCCGCTTCACCCCGCTCATCATAGAGCTTCTTCAGCTCCTTCTTGTCTCTGGGGAAATCTTTGAACGGATATCTGAAATCGAACTTGTCTATATCAAGATAATGCCATGACGAGGTATATCGGGCTTCGGAATTTGCCTTCCACTCCCAGTCGGGGACATTCGAGAGCCTCACCAGTTCATCCCTATTCAGATCGAAGAACGCCTTTATAGTACTCGGCAGCGCATCTATAGCTTTATTGGTGATCGCTATATGTCCTTCCCTACCCCAAGGATAGGAGTTGAGGGGGAAGAAAACCAATGCGAGGAGAAGAAGGTAGGGCAATCCGCGATAACGGCGCGCCTGTATCATGGGAACACCTCAAAACAGTATCGCCCGGGGGAACGTATGCTCCCACCGGGCGATATGCAGGGTCAGCTTATTTTCACCTTCCTTTTACAGCACCCCATGTGAGAGGCAGCAGACCGGCAGGATTTACCGGGGTTGCCTCCGGAATGGTCGAAAGCCAGTTGTTGAAGAACTCTGTGAGGCATTTCGTTCTGGTGTCCTCGTCCACTTTATCAAGCCCCACCTGGAAGGCGATCGCTATCCTGCCGTTTGTCTTCTTATCCTTCACGACCACCGGATCGGCTTTTGTGCCGCTGCCATCGATGGCGAAGATCGCCTCCGCCTCCCAGGGGTCTTGGAGCTCATTGATATGGAATGGTCTCCAAGTCGGATAATCCTTAAGCGATGGCATGTATTTCTTCCCATCATCTGTAACCGTGACGGCAGTATTATCGCCCCACATCGTGATACCAGGGATATCCATCATGTTCTGAAGGCCGCCGGTGCCGTTTGCGCCACCGCCCTTGGTGACGTAAAAGATATAGTCGGCCGTGTTTAGGAACATGTTCCCATCTTCCAAGAACAGCTCGGCTATTGAGCCATCAGGCTTGGCGTTCCCAGCTGGATATATGGTTTCGGGGAAGTAGCCGAAGGTCATGATCACATCAACCTCGCCGTCACCCGTGTTCGCTTTAGCGAAGTCGGCTATCCCGTCCAGATCATAGATCTTAATGCTGGCGGCCGACTTCACGTTTTTGACAAGCGCCTCGGCGATGCGCTTTGCGGCGGCGGCATCTATCCAGCTAGTCTGATCGCAGAAGATGCCGACGTCTCCTATTTTCCCAGCCCAGCTTGAAAGGGCGGAGAAAAGACAGAGAACAATCACTACGCTTATCACCTTGATCTTCATCCTTGACCTCCTTAATTAAGGATCTATAACAAGGATACATTTCCATATGCGAAGTTGTCAAGGCAACGTGAAAGGGCAAGGCGTCTCCCTTTGAACGCCTTGCCCCCTACACTTCGAGTCAGCTAGGGATAAAACTCACCTCCGGCGTGAGCGATTCGACGAAGGCCGCGAGAAGCCTGGCGGCGTTTTCGGCGTCCTTCAGCGAGATCAGCTCTACCGGAGAATGCATGTATCTGTTCGGTATGCCTACAAGGGCGGCAGCCACGCCGGCGCGCGTTATCTGAATGGCATTGGCGTCCGTTCCCGTCCCGCCAGTGACCACCTTAAACTGATAGGGTATCCTTCTCCTCCTAGCGGTTTCCCTGAGCATCTCCCCAACGACGGGATTGATGTTCGCCCCTCGATACAGGACAGGCCCTTTTCCGAGCTTGATATCGCCTCCCCGTTTTTTATCTCCTCCCGGATAATCGGTCGCATGCTCGACATCCACAGCGATGCCCACGTCGGGATCTATTCCAAAGGCGCTGGTTCTCGCCCCACGAAGTCCTATCTCCTCCTGGACGGTTGAGACCGAATACAGAGCGGCCGAGATCCGTTTATCCTTAAGCAGCCTCATCGCCTCACAGACGACAAAAGTTCCTATTTTATCATCGAAATGACGCGCCACCGCTATGTTTCCCCTCAGCCGTTCGAATCTCGCGGCGTATGTGATCGGATCGCCGATCGAGACGAGTTTTTCAGCCTCTTTCCTGCTTGAGACTCCGATATCTATCCAGAGATCGTGTATCTTCGGGATCTTATTCCTTTCGTCTCCCTCCAGGATGTGTATCGCCTTTCGACCGACGACTCCCTCGACCGGCCCGTCTTTGGTGTGGATCACCACCTTACGCCCCATGGTCACTCCGACGTCTATCCCGCCGATAGGTTGGAAATAGATGAAACCCTCGTCGGAGATATGTGTGACGGCGAAGCCCACCTCATCGCAATGCCCCGCCAGCATCACCTTGGGTTTGCCTTCGGGATTTTTCACAGCTATGACGTTCCCGTGAACATCAGTTCGAACCTCATCGGCAAAAGGCCCGATATACTCCCTTACGATCCTCTGAGCCGGTTCCTCAAAGCCGGAGGGACTCGGCGCATCGAGCAACTCCTTGAGAAATTTCAGCGATTCTCTCCTCATCACGCCTCTCCCGATATGATCTTATCCAGATCCTCGCTTATCATCCTGACCCTGCCTTCGGGATCGGAGGAATCGACGGGCAGCTCAGCCGTCAGATACCCATCATATCCGATCTCCGTAAAGGCTTCCATAACCGCTTTCCAGTTTATCGTTCCCTCAAGCAGCCATGTGAACTGCCGCTTGTTGGCATGAAATCCCTTGACATGCACCTTCTTGATCCTTTTCCCCAACGTCCTTATCCAATGTTGTGGATATCCGTATAGCACGATGTTGCCCACGTCGAAATATGCGGCCACGTATTCGCTTTCAAACTCGTCGATATATCGGGCGAACTCGATCGGGCTGAGAAGGAATTTGTTCCATACGTTCTCGACGGCTATATAAACCCCTTTCTCCTGGGCATAACCAATCAATTTGCGTATCTCAGATTGAGATCTCTCATATGCCTCTTCATAGGTGACCTCCTCCGTGACGACAGCGGGCACGAGCAAAACCGTATCTGCTCCGACTACCGCAGCCGTTTCGATCGAATCGATTACCCCCCGGGCTGATTCCTCTCTGACCTTCGGATCGGGATCGGAGAGGGGTTTGGCCCAGTGCTTGGAGTTCATGATGCTGGGTATCTCGATCCCCATCGCATCGGCTATCCTCTTGTATCTCCGTCGATCTTCCTCATCTGTCAGGGTGCCTATCTCCACGCCGTCAAAACCGGCTTCTCTGGCAAGCCTGAATTTCGCCTCTAAGCTGTCGCCGGGGAGCGATCCCAGGCATATCCCCTTCTTCATCTCAGACCTCCTTCGATTTGAGCAGTTTGATTCTCCCCACCTCCCTAGAGGTGAGTCCACCCACGCCTATATGCTCCAGATGGGAGATCCCATCCTCAACCACATCTATAATCCCATCGCGTCTGAAATATCCGACGCTGAACCACATTATCGTCCCCTGAGGTATCATCCCACATAGCGGCGCCAATCTGTGTGTTATCCCATTCGTCTGGGGATCTACCAGGTGAATCAGGTATGATTCGGGATTATCCCGAATCAGATGGGCTAAGACCTTATCGGAGGTAAACACTACTCTATCCAGCACTTCCCTAGGCACCCCCATGTTTAGGAACTTATCACGGGCGGAAGATTTAAGCGGTGAGATGCTATACGCCACCCTCAGGGGTAGCCAGCTTAACGTCAATATACCGTCTCCCATAGGGCTTTGAACGTCAAGTGAATCTAAAGGGAGCCGGATTTGAAGATCATCCTCCCCTAAAAGTCCCGCGCATGTCAACACATCGATTATGGCGTGTGAGGTACACCAAACGGGTCCATCGGGAGTATCGATCGGGATAAACATCGGAGTCATATCGCTGAACTCCGTTGCTCCGGGGGTCTCCTTTCCCTTCTTCCAGAAACCAAAGGGGCCACATATAGGACAGCTTTCCCTTCCACAACACCCCTCAACCAGTTCATCGATGGAACTATGTTTAAACCTATCCTGGAAGGTCAGGGCGATGGAATATTTGACGGAGTATTTCAACCTTGCGGCAGGGACAAGAGGGATTTGGGATATCTGATTGAGAAACCGATCGTCCGGACATATCGGTTCGAGGGCCATCACGCAGTAGATCTTCCTCGATTTCATCTCCCACCCCATACGCTGTCAATCACACCTTTGAGATACAGGAAATCCTCCTTTGTCTGTTTGATGATCTCCTCAACGGTCATATTCCCATATTCGCTATGGACGGAGATGCAGTTATCAAATCCTATCTCACGGAGGCACTCGAAGACCTCATGCCATTTGACAACCCCCTCCCGAAGAGGCACCGTTCTATGTCTCCAGATCTTATCACCGGTCTCCGGATCGGTCTGCTGAAACCAGCCGAAGTCCTTAACGGCGACGAGGTTGATGTAATCGCCCAGTATATCTATCCCCATCTTCCACACGCCCGAACCTCCTTCGACTGTCATATGCCCGGGATCTATGTAAGCGCCCATATCCTGAGGATCTCGACCATCGAGCAACATGTAGAGCAAGAAGGGATCGGCAGTGAGGTAATATCCAGAATGAGTGTGCAGATTGACACAGACGCCATATCTGCGGGCCAGCTTCTCTATGCGATCGAGCTCCCGTCTCAGATCATCGATCTCCGATTTGATCTCGCCGAACCCCTTATATCTCCAATAACCCAGCTTGATCCAGGTTGCCCCGACATCTGAGGCTACAGCGAGTATATCTTCGGCGCTCGGATCATCCGCCGACGTAATGGATGTGGTGAGCATCGGGACGCTAAGCCCCTTCGATTCGAGGATTCTGACGGCCTGTGGTAGATCGCGGGTGACGTTCTCCGGCAGGACATGTCCGCCGGGACGAACCGTCAGATCCACCCCATCAAACCCGATCTCGGCTATGATATCCCCTGCCTCCGAGATCGACTTGCTTCCCAGCATCTTCGAAAACATAAGTATCTTCATCTCCTCAATCCTCCCTCCCTATCCTCTCGATAATTCTCATCAGGCCCTCAAACGAACGCCTCGTTCCCTCGATCTTCGACCCTGATGGGGGCCTGTAATGAGTCTCAATGGATACAACGCCGTCATACCCATCCCTTTTAAGTGCCCTGAGCTGCCCCTCATAATCCACATCCCCCTCGCCTATGGGAAGCCACAGGTGCTCACCGTTCCTGAAGGTTGAATCCTTCATATGCACATGTATCACCTTATGCTTGATCCTCTCATATCCGTCCGGATAGGGTCTCTCCTCTCCGGCGGCATGTGCGTTTCCGGGGTCCCATATTAGTTTCAGATTTGGTGAATCGAACTGCTCGAACAACCTCAACAGGTCCTCGCTCGTTCCTATGTTGCCCGAGCTGACGTTTTCAAACCCCAAAATCACCCCTTCACGTTCGGCGATCTTTATCGGCAGTTCCATCTTCTCAAATATCCTCTCCCATTTCTCCTCGCTCATCCGCTGTTCCTTCCAGAAGGAGAAAAGACGAACCACGTTCGTATCGAAAAGAGGCGCTATCTCGATAGATCGGATCAGGTGGGCGATATGTCGGGAGTACTCCTCATCATCGTCCAGGTGGCATCTAAGTGTGAGGGAATCTATAACGACCACCTTTACATCGCTTTTGCGGACTATCCTGATAACCTTGCTGAGAGAGGCATCGTCCAGGTCGCATATGTTCCTGCCCCATACCCCGTGCAGCTCTATATACCGGATGCCCCATGACTTGGCTATATCTATCGCCTCCTGAAGATCATCGCTTATCTCGTCCGTGACCACTCCAATCTTAAACACCCTTTTACCTGGTTCCTCAAACTGTGTCAAACTGACCTATCTGCCGGTTGAGGAACCACCCTCCTTTCTATCACATTGCGGCAGATAGACCAGGGCTCCCGGCCGCTCTATGAGCCGAAGCCTACCAACGGATACCGGATAATTGTCCGAGAACGAAAACCGACACTTCACTACCTTGCGGGATG
>JAGGXZ010000032.1 GCA_021162805.1 Candidatus Poribacteria bacterium | reverse complement strand
GTCCATTGCTTGAGCAGGTGCAGGAGTTGATAGAGCAAACATGTCGCATGAACAAACGTCGTGCTCATCCGGCAACTTTTCAGATCTTACTTGCTCTTGGCGATTCTTAACTTGATGCGAATGGGGCTAGACATGTCTAGCCCCTACTATTTGTATGGATAGAATATGTAGAATATCAGCGAGAGGCCTCCTAGAACCCAGGCGCCGATCGGCACCTCCCTGGCCCTGCCGGAGATGAGCTTGAGCAGAGGGTAGAGCACGAATCCCGCCGTCATCCCGATTCCTAGATTATAGGTGAAGCTCATAAGGGTTACGACGGCAAATGCGGGTATAAGCTCCGTATAGTCTGAGAAGTCTATCCTGCGGATCGGCTCCAGCATCATCAAGCCGACGACGATTAGGGCGGGGCCATAGGCGTGAGCGGGCACCGCCGTCAGAAACGGGGCGAAGAACAGTGCGAGAAGGAACAGCCCGGCCGTAACAAGGGCGGTCAATCCCGTCCTCCCCCCGGCCTCTATCCCGGCAGCCGATTCGATATACGTTCCCGTGGTCGTCGTTCCTAGCAAGGCTCCCACCACCGTGGCAAGGGCGTCGGCCAGCATGGGTTTTTCCACCTCGGGCAGGTTCCCCTCCTCGTCCAGCATTCCGGCTCTGGCGCCCAACCCGATCAGCGTCCCCATCGTATCGACGAAATCCATCACGAAGACCGTCAGTATCACCGAGAAGAACCCCCATTTAAGCGCCCCCAAGATGTCCAGCTTCAGAAATATCGGGGCGAGGCTGGGCGGCATGCTGATCCAGGAGTGAGGCGGTTTCGCCACCTTAAAGGCGTAAGAGAGCAGGGTGATGAAGATTATACCTATCAGTATCGACGCGCGGATTCCCCTCACCATGAGCACGGCTATCGTTATGAAGCCGAGGATCGCCAGCAGCGCCTGCGGCGAGCTGAGGTCTCCCACCTTTACGGGCGCCCCCGGTATGCCCAGCGTGACTATGCCCGCGTCGTTCAGCCCGATAAAGGTCAAAAACAGCCCTATCCCGACGGCGAAGCTGTATTTCAGGCTTTGGGGTATCGCCTCCACGAGCCACACCCTTACCCTCAGCAGAGTGAGGATGGTGAAGAGGAGACCTCCGATGAAAACGGCTCCCAGCCCTGTCTGCCAGCTATAACCCAGGACTTTAACCACCGTGTAGGCTATGAAGGCGTTTTCGCCCATGTAAGGCGCTATGGCAAAGGGCCTGTTGGCATAAAGGCCCATGACGAGGGTGCCGAAAACCGCTGACAATATCGTGGCGACCATGGAGGGCCCTTTAGGTATGCCGGCCGCCTCCAGGATGGCGGGGTTCACCACGATTATGTAGGACATGGTGAGAAAGGTGGTGAAACCCGCCAGGACCTCCGTCCTCACATCGGTGTTATGCTCTTTCAATCCGAACACCTTTTCCCTCCTTTCGATGTCCTCCACGCGCTTGAAGACGGTTTCACTCTGTGATATTCTTATCTTCAGACAATACAATTTCACCTCCCTTCGCCCGATGGGTTTACGATTATAATACCCTGGAAGCGGGAGGAGGTCAAGAGGTAAGGAGGGTAAGATGCACAGACGAATCGGCATGTGGCAGGTGATATTCACGTATGCCGCCGTTCTTCTCCTGGCAGGTGTCCTTCAAGCCCAGGAGCCTATAGTCATCGATTTCGAGGATGGCAGCCTCGACAACTGGCAGGTTATCGACGAGAATCCGGACAACCTCGGCGATAAGGGCCCGTCCTCATGGCAGATCAGGAAGAGCCAGCTCGGGTTGGACGGTAACGCTCTGTTTCAGGGTTCCAACATCTGGGGCAGCGCGGCCGATAGCTGTCTGATGGGAACCTTCATAATCTACAAAGGAGAACAGTTCACCGACTTCACGCTGGATGTGGATATAGCTGCCGCCGATAACGATGGGATAGGCTTCGTCTGGGCCTTCACCGGAACCGATAAGCACTACAGGGTCATCATGATCAACGATTCATGGCCTGACGTGCCGGTCGACGGGATAAAGGGACCGTTTTTGAGGATAGACAAGCGGATCAGCGATAAGGAACCTTGGTATGAGAAGCTAGCCGTAGTGGACAACTATAAGCCGTATCCCGAGGGCCCGAAGTTCCACTGCACGCTCGAGGTGAAAAACGGCGTCTTCAAGTTCACGCGCGATGACGGCCTCAGCATAACCGCCGAGGATCACACCTATCAGACCGGCTATGTCGGCATCCAGCTCTATGCTCAGCAGTCTGAGTTCGACAATTTCACGATCACGCCTCTGACGCCGTCGGCCCTCCAGCCATCGGACAAGATGGCGACCGTGTGGGGGGACATCAAGAGAACCCACTGAGGAGAAGGAAGATCATGAGATCGGTGACGGGTCCCCGACGCCCGTCACCTCATTTTCACCGGAAGGGGGTAATATCCATGTATAGATTCGGCCTTGCCCTGTTTATGATCGCTTTGATCTTCGCGGCCGGCTTCGGCTATGCCAAACAGAAGACCTTCGTCTTCGACTTCGAGGATGGAAAGCTCGACGATTGGCAGGTGATAGATGAAAAGCCGGAAAATCTCGGCGATAAGGGCCCGTCCTCGTGGCAGATCAGGAAGAGCCAGCTCGGGTTGGACGGTAACGCTCTGTTTCAGGGTTCCAACATCTGGGGCAGCGCGGCCGATAGCTGTCTGATGGGAACCTTCATAATCTACAAGGGGGAGCGGTTCAAGGATTTCATCATAGACGTCGACGTTGCCGCCGCCGATAACGACGGGATGGGTCTGGTCTGGGCTTTCACCGGAACCGACAGACACTACAGGGTCATCATGATCAACGATTCATGGCCCGACGTGCCGGTCGACGGGATAAAGGGACCGTTTTTGAGGATAGACAAACGGATCAGCGATAAGGAGCCCTGGTATGAAGGGCTTACGGTCAAAAAAGGCAATGATTATAAACCGTATCCGGAGTCGGGCACCATGCACTGGAGGCTAGAGGTGAGCAACGGCGATTTCTACTTCGAGAGGGATGACGGCCTCAGCATCAAAGCCCATGATACCTCATATGAATCCGGTTACGTCGGGATCCAGCTCTACGCCCAGCAGGCTGAGTTCGACAACTTCACCATTCAGAACACCTATCCGGTGGACCCGTCCGGCAAGGTCGCCACGACATGGGGACGGATCAAGGGGATCCGGTGAGCGATAAGATAAACAAAACGGTCCGATGTCCAACGTCCCTATCTCTCCCAGACCTTGGTCGTTGGACATCGGACCTAGAGGTGGAATTCCCTTGTTATCCCTCCTCTTCCTCCTCAGGCGAGTAATAGTCGCTGTATTTGGAGTAGTAATAGTAGCCCGAGTACCTCCGGCTTTTAACATCCAGGTCGTTTAAGACCACGCCGAATATATTCGCCCCCAGATTTTCGAGCATCTCCTTGGCCTGGAGGATGGCGGGTATCTTGGCCATGCCGACCCTGACGACCAGGATCGTCGAATCCACCCTTGTGGCCAGCACCGATGTATCGGATATCAGGCTTATGGGAGGTGAATCGATGAGGACCATATCGAAGCCGGATCTCAGGCTTTTCAGGATCTCGTTCAGCCTCTCGGAGACCAGCAGGTCGCCGGGGTTCGGCGGGAGGTTTCCGGAGGTGATCAGGTAGAGGTTCTCGACATCCGTTTCCCTGATCGCCCGTTCGATCTTCTCCTCGATCGTCTCACCCTCGACCTGATCGGTCAGCAGTTCGGACAGGCCGGGCGATTTATCAAATCCGAACATATGATGAAGCTTGGGCCTATGCAGGTCGCAATCCACCAGCGCCGTTCTGGTGCCGCTTTTAGCAAAGGTGATGGCGAGGTTGGTGATGAAAAGGCTTTTCCCCTCACGTGGAAGGACGCTTGTTATGAGGAGCGATCTCACATCCCTGTCGATGGAAGCGTATCGGATATTGGCCCGTATGGTGCGATAGCTTTCGATGATCGGGTTTCTGGGTTTCAGGTTGGTCAATTTTCTCTTGATCAGCTCCTCGATCTGTTTCCGGTATTCGCTTCTTCTGCGTTTAACGGCCACGGCCGTGCCCGGGTTCCCGTTTGAACTGCCGTCGCCGCCGGGATTCGGCAGCGGCTTCAACTGGACGCTTTTGAGCTGTTTCTCGTCCAGCTTGGGGATGATCCCGATGGCGGAGATCCCGAGGTAGCGATCGACGTCCTCCTTAGTTCTGATGGTATTATCCATATACTCGAGGAGGAAAGCCAACCCCACCCCGAACATCGCCCCCAGGACGATGGCTAGAGCGAGGGTGAGTTTCGTTTTGGGCTTGACGGGAAACCGGGGTTCGATCGCCTCCTTCACTATATCCACGTCTGACGTGCGCATCTCCTTCATGAGCCTCATCTCCTCCAGCTTCGCCTGCAGCGTCTTGGACGTCTCCTCCAGCATCCTTCGCTCCTTTTCCAGTTGCATGAGCTCCACGTCCTTTGTGACCAGATCGGGGTGATCGGCCTTAAACTTGTTGATCTTCGCCTCAAGCAGCTTCTTCTTCTCCTGTAGCTCTTTGAGCCCAACCTCAAGCTGTATCTGCTGTGAGATCAGATTCTGCCATTCCGAGAGCGGGTCCAGTGTTTCGCCTTTGACCTTGCTGAGCTTGGCCAGTTCCTCCCTCAACCTCTTACGGGCCGATTCGAGCCTTCGTTTGAGATCCACCACCTCCCAGTGTTTCTCGGTGTATTTATCCAGTTTGGTATCCAGTTCTGACTGCAGGTTTATTATCTGCTGTCTGAGTGCATCGATCTGAGGGGTTAACCCGCCGGGGGCCGTCATCTCCTGAAGAGCAGGGTTCAGCCTTTTTTTCTTCTCCTCTATGAGAGATTTAACCGATTCCAAGCTCGCCTGTGTCAGTCCCATCTCTATTTTGGTGTTCTCCAGATCCTCCTGCATCTGTCCCAGTTTTTGGAGCAGCGTTCCCATGATCATACCGGTTGAGGAGGGCGTTTCCACGAGATGCTCCTTCTCCTTGAACTTGGTGAGCTTCTCATATGCCTTTTTGAGCCTGCTGTCGATTGCAGAGATCTGATTTTGGAGGAAGACCAGGGCGTTATCGAGGTCCGCCCTTTTCCACTCGGCCCGTTTTTCGACGAAGGTCTGGGCGATCGTGTTGGCGATCTTAGCTGCGGCGGAGGGTGATTCGGCCCGTGCCTTCAGTTTCAGCACCTTCGAGCCCCTCGGCGAGGAGAGGTCGAGGATCTCTTTGAAATAATCCTCCTCGCTCTCATCCTCCTTTATCGGCAGGATGATACCCTGTTTTTCCAGCTTTTTCACCGACTCCTTCAGCACCATCGGGCTCATCAGGAAGGCCTTTTGGGCCTCCAGCTCCAGTTCCGATTGAAAGAGCCTGAAGTCCACCGTATCCAGGAGGGCCGCCGTGGGGTTGGATTTCTCGTAGAGCATCACGACCTCGGCCTCATATATGGGGGTCGCCATGACCAGGTAGAGCACGGCGCCGAGGATAACTGCGGCCGCCCCCAGGATGACGATCCATTTTCTATCCGATAAAACCACCAGTATATCACGCAGGTGGATCTCCTGCTCTTCCACGAAATTGCCTGTTGTATATTCCATATCTCCACCTCATTATCGGCGTCCCATAAGGATCAGGATCAGGGCGGCTATGGTTGAGAGATCTGCCGCCAACCTTACTATTTGACGCCATATGCTCTCCTTTTTCTGAGGGATGAAGACCGTATCGCCGGATTCCAGCTTTGGAAGGAGGTTGAACTCGCCCTCGGTTAAAACCCGCTTTACGTCTATCTCGAACTTCTTTCCCTCGCTCGCCTTTCTTATCAACGTCACCCTTTCCAGATCGGCGGTGGACGTGGTTCCTCCGGCGATTATCAGGAGATCCAGCAGGGTTGCGTGAATTGGGACCTGGAAGGTTCCAGGGTTTCTCACCTCACCTATCACGCTGATCGTTTTATAGGGGACGAAGGCGGTATCCACGACGGAAAGCTGTTTGGCCAATGGGGAAACGGGAACTATAACCGTATCTCCTTCATTAAGACGGGGGTTTTGTGACATATCTCCTTCCGTGAGGAACCTCTTCAAATTCAGCCTTTTCATCTCCCCCTGATCCGGTATCACCGTGACCCTCTCTATATCGGCGCCTTGAGCGAACCCTCCGGCGGAGAAGATGGCGTCCAGCACCCTCGCCTTCTCCGCCTTAACGCGGTATACACCTGGTCTGAGAACCTGACCGACCACGTTTATCGGATATGTCAGCTCCTCAGGGATCCTCGTGCTCGGAACGTATATCACCGTTCGGGGATGGATGGGCGGGTTACATGAGGGATCGTTCTCCTGGAGAAATCTCTTTAGATTAACTATCCGGACGTCATATCGGCCGGTGCTGAGATCGACTACGCTGACCTTTTCGAGATCGGCATCCACGGTAAATCCGCCCGCGAGTGAGATCACATCCATCAGCCTTTTCGCATCCTCCAGGTCGAAGACGCCGGGGTTTTGAACTGAACCCAGGACGCTGACGACCTTCTTCAGATAATCCTCAGTTTTAAGTCTGGGAACGAATATGAGATCGTCCGACATAACGAAGGGATTGGAGGACTCGTCGTTTTCCCTGAGATACTTACGATAATTTATCACCCTCACCCTACGGGAGCCATCCTTATTGAAGGAGGTTATCCTTATATGTTCCACGTCGGCGTAGGGGGTAAGCCCGCCAGCGCGCGAGATAACCTCCTGGAGGGTGGTTTTATCAGGGACTTTATAATATCCGGGGGTGACGACCTCGCCATAGATATGGATGTTATATCCGAACTCCCTAAGCGAGACCGTAACCTGAGGATTACGTATGTAATCTGAAAGCCTTTTCGCCAGCAGATCGCTGATCTCCTTGGTGGTCAGCCCCTCCACCTGAACGATTCCGATCGGTGAGGGGAGAGCTATGGTGCCGTCTGGCGATACGGGCACGAGTCCGCTGAGCTCATCATAACCCCACACCACAACGTAAAGCATGTCTCCGGGACCGACTTTATATTCCTGGGTGATTCCAGCCAAACAGGTCAGAAGCAGAACCGACAGGATCAAACCGCCCATCCACAGGTGGGCGAGGGATATGCGCATTACCGACCTCCTCTTGATCTAAACAACCCCCTAATTTTACCATCCTGTGGGAGCTTTTGCAACCTTCCACCGAGTCGTAAGGTTCAGGAAGGCGGATAACCTTCAGATGGCGTGCCTGGGGCGATTCGAACGCCCGACCTTCAGATCCGGAGTCTGACGCTCTATCCACTGAGCTACAGGCACGCCGTGGACATTCATAATGATAAATTATCTCCCACTCGTTGTCAAGCATCGGGCGATATGATAAAATGATGTTAACATCGCGGGAGTCCCGCTTGGTGGAGTATGATTTGGGAGAAACCCATGGATGATGTCTTGAAGTCGAGGATCTCCTCGATCGGTTCCATCGTCAGATCCATCTCATCTCAGGCCGGGAACCTAAGCTCGTTATGTCGATCCGTGCTGACGGAGATGTTAAGGATCTTCAACCTAAGCAGGGGCGCCGTGCTGATCTATGAGGACGAGAAGGGCAGATTGAGTGTGGAGAGTTCCGCCGGATTCAACCTGAGCGATGAGGAGATACAGAGGCTGATATCCGGCGGCCTTATAACCACACCCCGCCCGATCGATCTACCGTCAGGGGCATCCCTGATGTTGCCCCTGACCATCTCGGGCCGATTTCTCGGCGCCGTGATATTGGGGGACAAGTTCGACGGCGGGAAGCTGGAGGGATGGGAGATCGAGATGCTCTCCCTCATGGCCGCCTATCTGGCGGTATGGATCTACAACTTCAAGCTGATCGAGCAGCTGCGCACGGCCAACTTCGAGCTCAATCACAAAGTCCTCCAGCTTGAGATGTTACACGAGATCGGCATGGGTATAAGTTCCATATCGATAGATCTCGATGAACTGCAGGATCAGGTGCTCACCCAGGCCGTCGCCCTCTTAAACTGCAGGGGCGGCTGCATAATGTTGATGGACGAATCACGGAGGAGATTGCACGTGACCAAATCGTTTGAGGGCGAGGATCTGATCGGGATGGAGATCGAATTGAAGGATGGGGCGTTGGCCAGGGTTATCGACGAGAACGAGGTCCTCTCGGTTAAGGGCGGCGATACCCTTCCCTTCGACGGAACCAAGTTCCTGATGGCCCCGATAAGGGGGCAACATCAGACGCTCGGCGTTCTGGTTGTTTGGGACAAGGAAAGCAGGGATGGGGGAATATTGAATTTCACGGAGGAGGACGGGGCGTTGCTCTCGACCTTCGCCCTTCAGGCGGGCGTCGCTATCGAGAACGTCAGGCTTTACAGGGAAGCCCTTGAGAAGAGGGAGATAGAGGCGGATATCAAGGCCGCCGCCGATATACAGAAACATCTCCTCCCCGAATCCGACCCGGAGATAGATGGGCTGGAGATATCCGGGCTGAGCGTGCCGTGTCGGGGCATCGGAGGGGATTACTATGGATATATACGGAAGGACGGCAGGCTCAGCATCTCCATAGGCGATGTGGCCGGGAAGGGGATACAGGCGGCACTGATGATGGCCAGCCTCTGGGCAGGGCTTCAGGCGGAAGCACATGATCACGATGACCCCTCTGAGGTGGCCGCCAGCCTTAACGCCCTGATGTTTAAAACCACCCCCCCGGAGAAATTCGCTACCTTCTTCTACGGCGAGATCGACCTCGAGGATTTCGTTACACTATACGTCAACGCAGGCCATAACCCGCCCATGATGATATCAAACGATGGGAAGATCAGCTATCTGACCGAGGGCGGTCTGCCGCTCGGAATGTTCCAAAACGATATCGTGAGCTACTCCACCGGAAAGCTCCACTTTAAAACGGGAGACGTGCTGATCCTGTATACGGATGGCGTGACGGAGACGACCAACTCCGAGGGTGAGGTCTTCGGGGATGAGAGGTTGAAACGAGTGGCGCTTGAAACCAGACATCTATCTGCCGTCCGTATAAAGGAGGAGATATATCGGAACGTCATCCGGTTTCAGGGGGATGAGCCCCAGTTCGACGACCTCACCCTGATCGTGGTCAAAAGGGTCTAATTATGTCGGCAGGGTTATCCTGGATTCTCATCCTAATATCGCTCTACCTGATGCAGATCCCGCACGACGGGCTCGATCGGCTTCGGAACGAGAGGAAACAGAAGCTGCTCCAGAAGGAGAGGGTGGAGAGGAGGTTATCCGAGACCGCCGAGAGGGAGAAGAGCATCCTCGGCGATCTGGAGCGGCTTGACAGATCCCTGAGAAGGATGGAGGGCGATCTGGCCTTCTATAGAAGAAAGGTGAGCAGAACGGAGAGGCGGATAAAGGAGCTCACCGAGAACATTGCCCGCCTTTCACGCGAAGAGAGGGCTATGAGGGCGAAGGCAGCGGAGAGGCTGAGGGCGATGTATAAGTTCGGATATAACGGGCTCGACAGGGGATACATCTCGCTCCTGCTGGCCTCCAACTCCACCTCAGAGCTGCTATCCAGGGCTAAGTATATCTCCACTATCGCCAAAGCGGACAGGGAAATGCTGATGAGGTTGAAATCCCGGATCGAGCAGCTTCGACGTCAGAGGGAGGAGCTCAAGAGGGAAAAGGAAAAGCTCGAAAGGGCGAAATCCACGGTCGAGCGAAAGAGGAGGGAGATCGCTCGCGCCCGATCGGAGAGGAGGAGGTTGCTCGAGAGATACAGGGCGGAGAGACAGATCTATGAGAACACGATCGCCCAGCTTGAGGAGAACATCAAACGGCTCGACTCGCTCATAGAGGGGCTCTCAAGGGGCGAGAGGCCCATGACCGATCTGGTTCAGCTAAGTCTGAAGGATCTGGGCAGACTTCCGTGGCCCGTCTCGGGCGATATCATCCCCAATCCGACGAAAGAGCTGAAGGGGGTCACGATCAAGGCGCCTCAGGGCGCTGAGGTCATAAGCATCTACGACGGGGTGGTCGAATATGCCAGATGGTTCGACGGCCTCGGCCTCGGATTGATGGTCATAATAAATCACGGTCACGGATACAGATCCCTCTACGCGCATCTCTCCGATATAGCGGTGAGCGAGGGCGAAAGGGTCAGGAGGGGACAGGTCATAGGCAAGGTCGGCGATACGGGGTCGCTTGTCGGCCCCGCTTTGTATTTTGAGATAAGACGGGGGTTAATACCGATGGACATAAGGAGATGGATGAGATGAGAAAGGTGAGATCGACGATACCGGTATGGTTGACCCTTCTGCTTCTCTCGGCCGTTTTCTCCTACGGCCAGCAGCCCGGAAAGGCACAGCCTCCAACCCGGCAGATGACCGAGAAGGAGAAGGAGGAAGAGGAGGTATTCAGGGGATTTTATCTGATATCCGAAGCCTTCTCGCGCATCAGATCCAGCTATGTCGAGCAGCCCAACTCGGAGAAACTCATCTACGGCGCCATAAAGGGCATGCTCGCCGAGCTCGATCCATACAGCCAGTTCCTGGAGCCCAAGCAGTATAAGAACCTTCAGGTGGATACAAAAGGCTCTTTCGGCGGGCTCGGGATGTATATCGGGATGAGGGACAACAAGCTGACCATAATAGCTCCCATAGAGGGCACCCCGGCGTATAAGGCGGGGGTTCAGCCAGGAGATCACATCATCGAGATCGAGGGCAAATCCACGGCGGGGATGTCGGTGGATGACGCCGTGCAGATGCTGAGGGGCGATCCGGGGACGAAGGTCACCTTCAAGGTGATCCGCGAGGGCGAGAGCGAGCCGATCACCTTCACCATCACCAGGGATATCATCCAGATCAAGACCGTCAGGTATCAGGTCATAAACGGCGATATAGGCTATATCCGCATAACCAACTTCATGGAACCTACCGATTCGGAGGTCGATAAGGCCCTCTCCGAGTTCGAGTCCAACCCGAAGGTGAAGGGGGTGATCCTGGATCTACGGGGCAACCCCGGGGGGCTGCTCTCGTCAGCCGTCGATGTGGCGAGCGACTTCCTGCCCGAAGGGTCGTTGATCGTCTACACTCAGGGGAGAGATCCCAAATCGCGCCGGGATTTCCGGGTTCAACCGGGGAAAACGCACAAACGATTCCCGCTGGTCGTCCTGATAGATCGCGGCAGCGCGAGCGGCGCGGAGATCGTCGCCGGGGCCATCAAGGACAACAGGAGAGGGATATTGATGGGGACGAAGACCTTCGGCAAAGCCTCCGTCCAGAAGATCTTCCCCATCCGAAACGTCATTCCGGGCAAAGAGGTGGCCGTCAAACTCACCGTCGCCCACTACTATACGCCAAACGGCGTGGATATCCACAAGCACGGCATCGAACCGGATATCGAAGTGCCTTACATGAGCATCACGGAGGCCAAGATATGGCGTAAGATCCGGGAAAGCCAGGAGCTCAAGGATTTCGTCAAGGCCAACGGCCAGGATGTCCTCTTCAAGATCAAGCAGGATGAGGAGGATAAGGACAAGGATGACCCGAATCTGGCGAAGTTCAAGCAGCTTCTGGATTCCTTTGAGAAGAAGGGCCTGGTGCTCAGAACGGAGCTTATCAAAGCCGCCATAGCGCGTGAGACCCTGGACGAAAAGGATGACTACGAGTTCGACCCTCAAGTCCAGGAGGCCATCAAATATCTTGAGGCCTTTGAGGCGTTCAAGAAGGTGGCCGAGATGAGCGGAAAATGAGGGGACCGAGGATAGGCGATCTGGAGATCGAAAATCCGCTGATCCTCGCGCCGATGGCCGGGGTTACCGACACGGCCTTCAGGCTGATCGCCAAAAGGCACGGCGCGGCGTTGGTCTTCTCCGAGATGGTCAGCGCCATCGCCCTGACCAGAGGGGATAAGAGATCCTCAGAGATGATAAAATCCACCCCGCAGGAACGGCCGTTCGGGGTGCAGATCGAAGGGCCCGATCCTGACTCGATGGCCGAGGCCGCGAGGATCGTTCAGGATCACTGCGACCTGGTGGATTTGAACTTCGGCTGTCCCGCACGAAAGGTCGTGGCCGAGCCGACGCCCGCAGGGGCGGGACTGCTGAAATATCCCGACAGGATCGAGCGGATAATCCGTGCCGTGGTGAGGGCGTCGGATAAACCCGTTACGATCAAGATCCGAGCCGGATGGGACACCAGATCCATCAACGCCGTTCAGATCGCGAAGATCGCGGAGGAATGCGGCATCTCCGCCATAACCCTGCATCCCAGAACCAGAACTCAGGGGTTTTCGGGCAGGGCGGACTGGAGCCTGATCGCTCAAGTCAAAGAGGCGGTCTCGATACCGGTCATAGGAAACGGGGATGTCTTTGAGCCGGAGGACGCTAGGAGGATGATGGACATGACGGGATGCGACGGGGTGATGATCGGAAGGGGCGCCCTGGGAAATCCATGGATCTTCTCCAGAACGCTGGCTTTCCTCAGCACCGGTCGGCTTCCC
The DNA here is from genome assembly GCA_021162805.1 of Candidatus Poribacteria bacterium. Taxonomy (NCBI): domain Bacteria; phylum Candidatus Poribacteria; species Candidatus Poribacteria bacterium. The sequence continues at coordinate 9,882 of JAGGXZ010000032.1, read as the reverse complement.
CCCGAGCCGCTCCCCCGGGAGAGGGTGGAGACGCTGCTTGAGCTTATGAGGTTGATGATGAAGTTCAAGGGCGAGGAGAGGGCCGCCATTGAGATACGCAAACATGTGGGTTGGTTCTCCAGAGGGTTGCCCTACGCCAAATCGCTCAGGGTGAGAGGACAACAGGTCAAGAGCTATCGTGAGCTGGAGGAGCTCATCGGGGAATATATCACATTCCTCCACGGCTCGACAGTCATCTGAGCGATGGTGTTAATCATCCTGATGCAATAGACGCTCGAAAATCGGGTAGCATTTACCCTCGCCGAAAACGACGGCATATAAGAAAACCTGCGAAGGAGGAATTCCCATGGCTGAGGGGAGAGAGAAGGGGCGAAAGATCCTTCGCCTTTACCGCTTAGGCCTTGCGATAATCCTGATATTAGCGATAGTTATACCGACGATCGTATTCGTCCGATCCCGCCATGCCCCGGGGGAGAAGCCGCTGAAACCTGAAGTCAGCAAAGCCGCTGCGGAGGAACCCATCATCTGGGCCCAGCCCACGGGGAAGCTGATCAATCGGATGCCGACGGAGGTCGTCTTCCGCGTCTCCTCCACCAAGGGCGTCCCCGTCGAGGTCGGCCGGGAGGTCCCGCCTTCCGTTGTCGAGAGATGCATCCGATTCAACCCCGACGCTCCGGGCAGGGTGGTCTGGCTTTCGCAGAGCAACTTCGCCTATCGGTTTCAACGTCCTCTGATGCCGGGGAGGCGATACGATTTTCAGATCAAAGCCATACCGGTCTCCGAGGATAAGATCGTCAAGGTGAAGCCGAAATCCTTCTACTTCTCCACACCGGGCTTCGAGGTTCTCAGCGCATATCTGCTCAACTGGTCAGGGCCGGAGCTGTCGGCACGGGTGAGGTGGAACCTGCCGATCCGGTGGATCGGCGCTGAGGATCTGATCTCCGTGACCACCGAATCGGGCGAGCCGATTCAGATCACTGGACTCCGCCGCGGAAGGGATACGATGGGTTTCACACTTTCCTTCAAGAACACGGGCGATAAGGTCTACCGGATCGTCGTCAAAAAGGGTTTCTCATCCGCCATCCCCGGCGTGAAGCTTGAGAGGGATATCGTCCTGAAGCTGGCCGTCCCCGAACGCGAGCTATACATTTCCCGCGTCACGGCGGAGGAAAGCGGGACGGGATATGCGATCAACGTGATCTGCAACGTTCAGGGCGCCGCGGAGGTGAAGCTCGAGAGGAACGTCGAACGATATGTGGACCTTCAGCCGCCCGTCAAGGTGGAGGTTGAATATCATCCCCACGGATTCAGGTTGCTCGGCCCCTTCCTGCCCGAGCAGACCTATGAGCTTATGATCAGGGCGGGACTGTCGGCTGAGGGGGCGACGTTAAGGCGGGATTTCGTGACGAAGGTGAAGATACCGGCGCCCTCGCCTCAGGTTCAGTTCGCCGTGAGGGGACGATACCTAGGGAGGAACCTCGGCCTTAAGCTGCCGCTGCGGCTCAGATCCGTCTCAGAGATCTCCGTCACCATCTGGCGTCTGCCACCCGAGAACATCGTATGGGCATCGCCGAACATGGAGGCGTATCTGACTCGATACGCCGAGCTGGTGGTACGGGATAGGAAGATCGATGTCAAGGTGGCTAAGGGGGAGACCAAGCTGATATGGTTGGAGCTTAGCGATCTGATAGACACGTCCGAGCCCGGCGTCTACCGGATCTACGTCAGCCGCGTTATCCCCGAGAGGGAGAGGAGACGGGGGAGGTATTATGAGTGGCGTCAGACCTCCGATTCGGCCATAGTGATCATCACCGATATGGCGTTGATAGCCAAGAGATCGGAGGATAAGGTGTGGATCTGGGCCGTGGATGCGACCACCGCCAAACCGCGCCCCAGGGTTCAGGTCAACCTCTACAGCCAAAAGAACGTGCTGATGGGGACGGGAATGACGAACGGCGAGGGGTTCTGCGAGATCCCCTTTGAGCCGATACGTGATCGTCGGCCATCCCTGATAACGGCGCGGCAGGGAGGGGATTTCACCTATCTGGCCTTCCCGTCGAGCGAGATCTCGCTCGAGCCGTTCTCCGTCTCCGGATTCCGGCCGACAGAGGCAAATTACAGGGCTTATTTTTATCCCGAGCGAAACCTGTACCGCCCTGGTGAGACGATCCACTTCGCCGTTTTGTTGCGACAGGAGGGCACGTTCCGGGGTATCTCTCTGCCGGTGGTGGTCTCCGTTCGCGATCCCCGCGGCAAACACCTGACGGATCTCGTTCAGACGACGGACGAGACGGGGCTTGCGGAGTTTCAACTCGCCCTCCCCTCCACCGCTCCTACCGGGAACTACTCCTTTAACGTCAAAGTTGCCGAAAAGCCGGTGGCATATGGCAACATCTTCGTCGAGACCTTCGTGCCTGAGAGGATGAAGGTGGAGGTGAACACGGACAAGGGGGAGTATCGGGCGGGCGAGCCGATATGGGTTCGTATCCAGGCCGACTATCTCTTCGGCGCGCCGGCGGCGAAGGAGGGTTACAGGCTCCATTGTGTGGCGACCGAAGGGACGTTTCATGCTAAAAAGTTCCCGGACTATCGCTTCGGCAAGCTGCGCAGATACAGAGAGGAACCCCCTCGTGTGGAATACAGCAGCAAGGGCATGCTCGATTCAAAGGGATATGCCGAGGACATGTGTGACATCAAGGACTGGTCCAGGTTCTACAACCAGATCAACCTCAGGATCTCGGTCGAGGTGGAGGAGGCCGGAAGCGGGCGGGTCAGCCGCGGCTGGACGAACGTCAAAGTCCATCCCTTCCCCTACTACATCGGGCTGAAATCGGATACGACCCGCGTCGAGCCTGGAAAACCCGTCACCGTGAAGGGGATCGTCCTCAACCCCGACGGGACGATCAGAAGGGACATCCCCGTCCTGAAATATCAGTTGTATGAAGTGCGCTATGATTACGTCCGGGTATGGGATCCACGGCGCAATAGATTCTCATGGGAGCATAGCCGACGCAGATATCCCACAGGGAGCAAGGGCGAGATCAGGGTGAAGGATGGGCGGTTCGAGCTGAGCGTGCTTCCAAGAGCCTACTGGATGGATTACCTCGTTGAGGTGAGAAGCTCTGAGGGCGATTCGGTGAGCGAGCTGATGGTGAGAGGTTGGGAATGGCACGGGAAGGAGAAACCTGAGTCACCGGAGATACTGGAGATCCGGCTGGACAGGGAGACGGCGGATTACGGCGACGTGGTTAAGGCCCAGGCGTTGCTGCCGTTTGAGGGGAGGATACTCTGGAGCGTGGAGCTGGATGAGGTTATGAAGTATGAGTGGCAAAACGCCGCCGGGGAGATCTCCAGCTTCTCCTTCATCGTCCCCCAAGGCGTCACCTCCGTCTACGTCTCCGCCCTCCTGATCCGAACCGATCAGCGGTATCTCGTACGCAGAGCCTTTGGGGTTAAAAGGCTCAGGGTTCGATCGGCGAGACTCAAGCTCCCGCTGAAGCTGGTGGTTCCCGACCGAATACGACCGGGCAGGAATCTGGACGTGCTCATCCGCGGGGAGGGCCGATATAAGGCCACCGTTGCCATAGTGGACGAGGGGATCCTGCAGATCACGAGGTTTCAATCGCCGGACGTGTATGAAGAGATCCTGCGCGATCAGGCCCTCGGTATAGGCACGGCCGAAACGCTGGGATGGATAGTCAACAAAGGGATGATGCGTAAAACCGGAGGAGGCGAGGGGGCAGCAGCGGCGATGGGGATGGAGATGCCCTCACTCATAAAGCTGGTCTCCTACTGGAGCGGGATCGTGGAGAGCGATGATAAGGGTGAGGTCCGCGTTCGTTTCCCCCTGCCTCAATACCTCGGCAAGCTGAGGGTGATGGTCTCCGCCGTGGACGAGATGCGGATGGGATCGGCCTCGAAATGGGTGACCGTCACGACGGAGGTGGTTGTTCTGGCGACGCCGCCCAGGTTTCTGTATAGCAACGATCGCATCCGATTCCCCATCTCTCTGAAGAACACGACCGAGACCGAGCAAAGCGTAAAACTAAGCGTCGAAGCGGACGGCCGGGAGATAGGGGAGGTACCGGAACAGCTTAGCCTTAAGCCGAAGGGATCACAGGTGGTATGGGTTCCGCTTGAGGTGAAGAAGCTATCGGGCGTGCTTGAGGTGTCGATCGATGCCGATTGGGGGGAGGATCGATTCCACGACACACTGCAGATCCCCGTCATCCCGAATAGACCGTATGAGACCGATGCCCGGTATCTTCAGCTCAAAGCTGGGACAACAGATCTGTTGCCCCAAGTGACCGGCTGGATGCCGCGATATCAGAAGACGAGGATCATGCTGACACCGATACCGGGCCTGCCGCTTTTGAATCATCTGAAATACCTCATACGATATCCCTACGGCTGCGTCGAGCAGACCTCCTCTTCGCTGTTGCCGATGATAAGGATGAAACCGCTTCTTGAGATGATCGAGCCTGAGCTCATCGAAAAGGGGGAACTTGAAAACAAGGTCAGATCAGGGATCGCCCGCCTGATCTCCATGCAGACGCCGAGCGGAGGCTTCGCCTTCTGGCCGGGCGGTAGGGAACCCGCTCAATGGGCCTCCGTATACGCCACCTTTGTCCTCCTGGAGGCAAAGGAGGCCGGATATCCTGTCCCCGGGACGGCCATCAACATGGCGCTAGATTACATCGAACGATATGCCCGATCGGACCCCTTCGGATACTTCATCCTCGCTCGCGGCGGCCGGCTTCAGCCATCCGATCTGGACGAGATCATGATGATGAACCGTGGGAGGCTGTGTTCTGAGGATGAGCTCTTCCTAGCGGGAGCCCTCTTCCTCGGTGGGAGACCTTACTCAGCAGAGGAGGTCCTGAACGAAGCCATCGGGGAGTACAGGCCGAGGGGGAAGCGATCTCTGAGTGGGAACTTCTACTCCTCCCTGAGGGAACGCGCCGTCAGGCTTTACATGCGGGAGCTGATACATCCCGGGGCGGCAGAGAACGAACCCGATACTTCCCTGTTGATAGAGCAGCTCCGCAGGAAGAGCTATTACTACTCCACTCAGGAGCTGGCATGGTCTATGCTCGCTCTGGGGATGCGGATTCAAAACGCGGCCTATGCGCGAAATTACACGGCAACCCTTTTGGTGAACGGGAAGACGAAAAGGCCGATCAAAACCGACAGGGGATTGATCTGGTTCTTGCGATCGGCATCCAATCTGAAGGAGCTAACCCTGAAGCTACGGAGCGATGGGATACTGTACGCCGTAGTGGAGAACGTGGGATTCCGTCTGAATGCCACATACCGGGCCGTGAGCGAAAACGGGATCAGCGTGCAGAAGCGCATCCTGAACGAGATAGGCCAGCCCGTTCAGACCTTCAGACAGGGGGAGGTCTATTTCGTGGAGGTCACCGTCACGAACAGACGTGGGGACCTCTATAACGTCGCCATAGAGGATTTCCTACCGGCGGGATTTGAGGTGGAAAACCCGCGTCTTCCGGGCACCGCCGACAGGAGGTTATCCGTAAAGGGGAGGAAATTCACGCCGGAATATGTGGATTACAGGGACGAACGGATACAGGCCTTTGGGACGCTGCGTGCCGGTGAGACGCATTACGTATATGTGATTCGTGCCGTAACTCTGGGGAGGTTCATGCTGCCTCCCGTGAAGGTAACGGTCATGTATAATCCCGAAATCCGAGCCGCCAGCCCAGTCGGGTCGATCGAGGTTAAGGGGAGATAACCTGTGACCTCCTCTCACCTCTAATATTGCGTTACTTGCGTTTGTTGCGTTCATTGGGTTACTTGCATTCCAGGTTTACCCAACAAATGCAATAACGATCACTAGGAGATGAGCTTCCTCCTTCAGCGAAGCGGCTTACATCGGAGGAACGAGGAGAAAGGAAATCCGTTGCACGTTCAGCGTTTAACGTTGTAACGTTTCCCACTCCCGGTTCCTCGTTCCTTAACCTTTGCAGAAGCCCTCTTCTCCAGAGGCTTAAGTACGGGCGAAAAATCTTTCGCCCCTCCCCTCTGTTCGGACCGGTCCAGCCCTAGGGTTTGTACCGGCGTGGTAGGGGCACGCCCCTGCGCGTACACGGGGCCTGCCGCTACAGCGCCGGCGAAAAGCGTTGAAAACCCCTGCCAGAAATTTAAATCGTTGACTTTACAGGGTGAGTGTGTTATATTTGTTTGTCGCTGTTGAGGATTGGGTTAAGGAGGATGTGGAATGTCGAGTGAGACCACAGTCCAGATCGGGTATGTCACCGAGATTTACAGGTTCGTCGATGAGTTTTCCCCTCAGCGAGTTACAAATGCCTTGAGTTCCTCCGCCTCAATGGGTGAGAGGTGCGGAGGGGTGAGAAAACCGGCTATATTCGAGCATCCTCTTCCGCAAGGTGAGGCCTCCGTAGAGTACGATCTTTCCCTTCAGGATATCCCGGAGGATAAAGTGGTAGCATTGATCTTCGATGTCGGACTGAGAGATGGGATAAAGTTCGATGATCCTCAAGCTCCGTTTAACGGGGTCAAATTCGCTTTGGAGATCAACGATAAGCGGGTTTTTGAAAAGGAGGTTTATGAGTGCAAATGGGAATCGAATCTGATAGATCTAACCGAATTTGCCGGTAAGAAGGTGAAGGTGAGATTCATCACGGATTGCAACGGTGAGGGTAACACCAACTACGATTGGGCGCTATGGGGAGACCCCAGGATTATCTCCATTACCCCTTCCACCCAGATTAAACGCTTCACAAACGGGCTGCTCCTATATGAGATGGAGATGGGTGAACTGGGATATCTCGAGTTCTCCTTCCCCGAAAGTCGGCCGGCTGAGCATATAGCACGCCAACTTGTGCCTCAGATCGAAAACGAACGGAAAGGGCACATCGCTCAACTCTGCATCTGTTCCTATATGCCCGAACCGGCATTATTCGGCTTAAACCTTTCCAAAGCGGTTGTCAACCCCGGGGAACATTTCGAGGTGAGATGTTTCGTGGAGAACAGGGGCAAAGCGCCGATCGAACCGGATCATAGGCTTCTCATATCTCTCGAATCGCTTGAGCTGAGAAGGGATTCCAGAAATAGACCTATCGACAGGTTAGATCCGGGGGAAAGCTTGCTCCTGAGATGGCAGGTCAGGGGAAACCCCAAGGAGACGGCGGTAAACATCGAGGTTTCCCTTTCCGCCATCATAGGTGGAGAGAGAATAAGCCAGAGGGTGGCGAGGAGGATAGAACTTGAGAAGCCCGTCACAAAACCTCCTACAAGGCCGCCTGTTGAGCTGAAAACCTACAACCAGACCGGATGCCTTGTTCTGGAGAACAGGAATCTTAGGGCGTTATTCGTCGCCGACGAAGAGGGGTTTAAGTATATCGAGATCTACGCCTCAGGAGGGGAAGCCTTCTACCACGTAGCCAACCTTAAACCTATCTCCTGCTTGATATACAAGACCCAAAAGGGCGAAACGCGGGAGTTGAACTTCGTCCCTGAAAGCTTCTCAATCGGCGGAGATCTCTCATCCGGATCGATCACGCTTTCCTCAAAGATCATGGACGAGGAGGGGATATTATGGAGGTTTAAAGCGACCTTCTCTCTGAATGAAAGGGGCCGATGGCTTGACGTAGATTATTCGCTTTCGGTTGATTCGCCCAGATCGCTGCTCCGCTTCAGCGGGCCGACGCTGTACGTCGGGGATGGCAGCTTCGGATCACGTAAGAGCTTCGCTTTGTTCCCGGGATTGGAGTTCTTGGAAGATGGTGAGGTCTCATCCAGCACGAGAGATGCCGATCCGCCGATAAACCTTCGCCTGACGCCCCATCCCCTGAAGGTCACCATCCCGCTAATAGCCATTGAGGATAACGGATACTTAGTAGGAGTTATGTGGAATCAGCTTCAGAGGTGGGACGGACAAAACTCAACCCTTTCGGCCACGTTCGCATCGCCTAACTGGTACGAAAACCAGGACAACCACCTCATCTCGCTCTTCCTGCCCGCCGTTCCCGATTGGGTTGAGGAAAACGAGAGGGTGGCCCGTGAACCCTATCACATCTCCCCGGAGAGACCGATTCGGTTTAGCTGTAAGATCCTAGCCGAAGGGGGAGCCGGTATTCTGGACGCCGTGGATAGGTGGATCGAAGCCTATGGACTTCCCAATCCCCAGCCGCAGCCCAGAAGCGATGAGGAGGAACTTCTTCTCTGTCGACATGCCCTTATGGAGACCGTTTGGGATGGTGAGACGGGGAAATCGAGACATTGTGTTGGATGGAAGCCGGCCAACACTCCCGGTTTCGCCACGCTTCTATGGCTGGATTATCTTGCCTCCAGGGATGAGGAGGTCCGGGAGCGCGTGGAGCTCATAGCCAGAAGTACCATCCGTGATGAGGGGCCGGGCGGTTTAGCCTCGACCGCCAACTGTCATATACTGAGGTGGGAGTTCCCGTTCTACTGGGGATACCTGCGCGAGGGAATCCAAGCCGCCAGAGAACAGGTCTACAGCCTCATCCAAGAGCAGGAGCCCGACGGAAGCTGGAGGTTTCACCCGAGAGATGACAAGACGCGAGAGCTCGGCCGTGAAGGCGATGCCGTGTTGGGCATATGCGCCTCCAAGGCGCTTGCCGTGTTGAAGTTCGCCAGAATCACGGGGGACGAAAAGGCTGTTGAATCGGGACTTAAGGCCCTCAGGTTCATGGATACCTTTAAGGTGCCCAGAGGCGCTCAGAGCTGGGAATGTCCTATATATGAGCCCGATATCCTCGCTGCCGCCTATGCCGTCGGAGCATACGTGGAGGGATATCGCATAACAGGCGATGAGGGGATGTTACGTAAAGCCGAATATTGGGCGCGGACGGGTCTTCCATTCCTGTATTTCTGGTCTCTTCCCGATAGACCCGGCATGCTCTTCGCCTCCATACCGGTCTTCGGAACCACTTTCTATACTCACTCCTGGTTCGGCGTTCCCGTCCAGTGGAACGGCCTCGTATATGCCTACTACCTGCAGCAACTGGCGAAGTTCAGCCCTTCTCCGATATGGAAAAAGGTGGCGGAGGGGATAACCGTAAGCGCCATGTATCAGCAATGGACGGAGGGCGAGCTGAAGGGAACCTATCCGGACGGGTTCTACGGCTTCTGCACGGAGGGACGAGGACCGCATATCAATCCCGAAAACATCCTCGTCAACCTCTTCACCCTCAGGGGGGTGGACCCCGATGTCTCCACGGAAATCATCAGGAGAAAGGGGCGCAGGATACATATCAACTCGCCCGCCGAGATAGAAGAGGTCAGATTTGAAGATGGACTTTTGAAGGTGAAACTGAACTTCGTCGAGGATGCTCCCGATCACCTAGCGGTCTTTAACGTGGATGAGCCGGCCATGATACTCGCCGACGGAACGTTCGTCCCCGAGGTTTCAAGGATCGAAGGTGTCAAACAGGGATGGATCTATGATCGCGAGGAGAAGGCTCTATATGTGAGGCTATATCATCGTAAGCCAACGATCGAGATCGAGCTCAAATGGTTTGAATCGTCGGGTGAGAAGAACGTCGGACCGATCCCCTCGAAGGGATTTATATCCGTATTGACCGGATCGATGTTGAGGAGATCGTATAAGGTGCTTCGAGATATCGGGTTCAGGAAATTTGAAAGACACAAAGCCTCGGCGCTTCTGAGCCATTCACATCGAAGACCTAAGGATAAAGGTGAAAGGGAGAAATGGGAGAGGCGATCTCGCCTCAGATTGATCACACGTCGGAGCCCCTCAGCAGTTGACCGAAAGTGTGTCAAAGAAGGAACGAGGAACTAGGAGCGAGGAACGAGGAAGCACCTTGATTTCGAATTGCGAATTTCGGATTTCGAATTTAAATTCGCATTTCGCAT
>JAGGXZ010000031.1 GCA_021162805.1 Candidatus Poribacteria bacterium | reverse complement strand
GATCAAGGGGATCTATGGCGCCGTATGCTCCGTCTCATTGCCGAGAGATGGCTCTGCGATGAACCGGATATGACTTTTCTCAGGTACTGAGTATAGGTTATCGCCGTGGATGAAACAGATGAGGGTATATCCGATGACGGGATGGATCGAAAGGATCTCACCTCAACTGATATGCGAGAGACTGGCGCCGCTTATGACCGACAGAAGAAAGCGGAGGATAGAGGAAACGCTGGAAAAAAGGATCATGAACCTGATCGTCCTGATAGAGGACCTGCATGATCCCCACAACATCTCCGCTGTCCTACGCACATGTGAGGGGATGGGAATACAGCAGGTAGCGGTGATAGAGGGGCCGAGCACCTTCAAATCCCATCCGCAGGTCTCCCAGGGAGCACATAAATGGCTCCATGTCTATAGGTTCAGGGAAACTGAGAACGCTATAAGGTGGCTTCGCACAAAAGGATTTGTCATCTATGCCAGCTACCTGGGGGAGGGGAGCGAACCGCTTGAGAGATGTCTTTCTTTCCCCGAGAACCTCGCCATCTTCTTCGGAAACGAGCATGAGGGGCTTTCCAGGATGGTCATAGAGGAGGCGGATAGGAGATTCATGCTGCCTATGAGGGGATTCACGGAAAGCTTTAACGTATCGGTCGCTGCTGCCCTGACGTTATGTGAGGTTTTTCATCATGGCTTTAAACCGAGGTATCTCACCGAGAAGGAGAGATGGCAGCTGAGGGCTGAATGGTATATGAAATCTGTCAGGCGTTCTCCTGAGCTTCTTCGGGATCTTCTTGATCGGAGCGGATCACCCATCGAACCTTCTCCTGATCTTTAATCTCCTCCAGTATCCTTCCCGCCGCCTCAAGATCGGATATGATCACGACTTTATCCTCATCGGCCATTATCCTGACCGATATGGGCCCCACCTTCAGCATGTCGTTATTCTTTGCCTTGGTGTTTTCCCCGGCGGCGACTATCCTATCGTTGAACCTCAGCTCTCCTTTTTCCACCTCTATGTGATAGAACGGTTCCCCCGAGATCACGTCCGTCTTCCTAGCGAGGTTCAGCTTCAAGATTGTTTCCCCATTCTCTATCACCTCTATCTCCGAAGGCATCTCGCGAGCTGATTCATCGGTGGAGACTGAGACAGCGCTGACACCTAGATCTTCCTCATCTATCGTTTCCTCCTCTTCACCTATCCTCGGCTTTTCCTTCTGCTGTGAGGTTTTAGCTGGACCACATTTTTTGAAAATCATCTCCAGCTTCGGTTTCCTGAGATACAAGGCGATGCCACCGCCGATCAAGGCGAACCCCGCCAGTATGATAAAGGGCATCTTCCCCACTATTCCTGATCCGCCGATCGCTTCTATCTGCAGCGTTGCCGGATCAGCGAGGGCTATCCCGCTATCCTGAGAGAGGGTAAGAATATATGTGCCTGAATCCGTGGGCGTAAATTCCCCCCTATACCTATCCCTGCTGATTCTCTGAAGGTATACCGTCTGAGATGATCCGTCCGGTTTTTTCACCGCGACGGGCAGTGACTCCTTATGTATGGCACTGGTGTTTTCTAAGACAGCTGCTTCGATTTGAAGCGGGACGCCGGTTTTGCACTTGGAGGCCATTCTCTTTAAGGCCACCCTGGGAAGGGATTTATCGGCGAAGCCGATCACATGTTTCTCCGATCTAACGACGACCTCTTGGTCGTTCAGCTCCCCGCGCATCTCGACCTGCACGAGATATCGGCCGGGTATATCGGCATCGTTGTAAGAACCAACATAGTCACCGAACCTATTTTGTAGCTTAAATTCAGGACTGATTCGACCGTCGGGGTGTATCACCCTACACCATACCTCATTTATTTGAAGCACCGATCCATCGGATATGGTGAACCGGGGGGAATCGATGAGTTCACCCAAGTATTTCACGTTGACGATTATCTTAAGCGGAGTCCCGATCCTAAACTTCGGGGCGAAGGGCATCTCCAGCTTTATATCCTCTTTTACGGCTACCGACTGCGTGATATTCGTCGTGCGGGGCGTTCTTATCAGGGCGGTCCAGGTTCCGGGAACAGGCTTTTGCACGGCGAACAGCTTATAGCTTTTTTCCGAGGCATAGGGTTTAATCTGTTTGCCGTCGGGAGATATGAGCTTCACCTCCAGATCGGGGTTCCGATCGTGGATGAACTGAAACTCCACCTCGTCGGCGAACGGATCGGCAAGACGAATTCGTTTCGTCTCACTTCCATTCACCCTATATCTTTCGGTATGAACGGAGAGACCTCTGAGTTGGTTAAATATATCGGAGAATATGACGACGAGATCAGCGCTCGTTGGGGAATAGAAGAAGTGATTCTCCTGCTCCTGTTCAGGCGGCTTGGTGTAATCGGCGAGCTTTCCGAGGAAATCCATATCGGGTTCATCCGTCAGGGCAACAATGTATATAGGGATCTTTTGAATCAGGAACCGATAGGCGGTCTTCGATAGGATGACGGATTTGCTCATCTCAGCCGCCACCTTTTTCTCCTGAGGTGTGCCTTCCACTACGTCCACCTCTCCGTCTGTCAACAGTATGACGGCTTTTGTGATCTTGGAGGGAGCGGCTTTAAGCTGATCCAAAGCAACTTTAAGGGCGCTATCTATATCCGTCAGCTTTCTGTTTGAAAGTATCACTCTTGATCTTTCCTTGATCCTCCTCCTTTGAGCTGAGCTGCCGTCAACCCGTATAAGCGGCTGGAGGATGAAAGGTCTATCGCTGAAATCAACCAAGCAGATATAATCCCCCTTCCTGGTTTTATCGATCACGAGCTTCGCCGCTTCCCATCGCAGTCCCTTTGGATCATGCCCCGCCCAATCCATGCTGCCGGAGTTATCTATAAGCAGACAGAGGGCGAGATTTCTCTCCTCGCCTGAGGCGAAATATGATATTGCACCCACCAGAATCAGAATTAGAATCAGTGCTTTTCCTCTCACCTTATTTCACCTCGCTTTGAAGATATGAGGTAAAAAGCCTGACCATATCGGGATCGAACATGGAGCCGGCGTTTTCCCTTAGGAAGGAGATCGCGAGTGTTTCCGTCTGAGCATTACCCTGTGTATCATGCCTTGCGAACCTTATGGCGTCGTACACCTCCACCACGGAGATAATGCGCGACTCCAGAGGTATCTCTTCCCCTTTCAATCGATCTGGAAATCCCTTCCCGTCCCACCTCTCATGATGATGTCTGACAATTTCAGGCGCTTTCCGGAAGAGCTTCAGATCTTTGATGAGCTTCTCGCCCGCTATCGGATGGTTCTCGTACTTGGTCCTCTCACGGACGGTGAATGTCATGACCGATTTCCGTCTCAAATCGGAGGAGAGGAAGATCTTCCCTATATCGTGAAACCTCGCCGCGACGACGAGTTCAAGTAGAACGTCATAGGAGAAGTCCATTATTCTTCCCAATGCAAGGACATGTCTGGATACCCTACCTGAATGGCCCGGTATGATATAGGAATCCATCTCGACCTGGTTGAGGATCGTATCTATCACGTTAAGGGCTCCTATGAACTCCCCTGGCAGATCGACTTCGAGGCCGAATAACTCCTCCTCTCTTCTCCTTCTGCTCAGGGCGGCGTTTACGCTATTGAGTATCTCATCCTGATCGAACGGTTTGGTGATGAAATCCTCCGCCCCAAGCTTTAAAGCCTTGACGGCCGCCTCCGCCGTGCCGACAGCGGTTATCATGATAACGGGGATACTAGGATGAACCCCTTTTATCCTCTCAAGAAGCTCCAGTCCGCTTATCTCAGGCATGCGGATATCGAGCAGGATCAAATCGAACTCCTCTTTCTCCAAAAGCCTCAGCACCTCAGAGGGGTTATTGACGGCATGAGACTCAAATCCCCACGACTCGAGTATGGTTGAGAGAACGGTAGTTATTACCTCCTCATCATCGACGATGAGGACTCTGGGCTTATCAAGTCCATCCTTCACGATTCCACCTCCTTAATTTTATATCGGAAGCTGATCAGGTAAGCTTAAGCGGAAATCTCCCTCTCCTTCAAATAGGCGACTGTCCGCCATATAAGGGCGAGGGTGATCATGATTAGAACAGCGGCGGCGTAACGGGGGGAAAGCCTGTCCTTCAAGATGAACCTCGGCCCTCCTGAGGTGGGGAAGATCGAAAGCATATAATCCATTATCGTCAACCTTCTGAGAAACCCGGGCACCTGAGAGGCCAGCTTTTCCCATCCGATCAGGAGCAATCCTATCAGTATCGGTCTTTTCGTTCGAACTCCTAAAAACAATCCCACCCCGCCGTACGCCAGTGCTCCCAGGGCGAAGGAGACCAGATATCTCAGATACTCGGACCATCCCCGCCATATGAGAAGGGAGATCAGCGTGATCATCACCAGCACAATCGACAGGATCACCGCCGTATATCCCAGGAACTTCCCGATGATAAGCCTCGATCTGTTGATCGGTCGTATGGCGAGATAGATCCAGGTGCCGGAGGATATCTCATCGCCCATAAGCGATGAGCCGTATAGCAGACCGATCAACGCTGTCACGCCGTGGATTATACCTGCCGCCAACAGCGGTATCATGGATCCGCCCGGCCTCCCGGAAAACCTGATGAGGCCGGCGATCAGGACGGGCAGAAGGCTCAGACCACCTATCAAGGCCGACCGCCGCCTGAGAAGTATCCCCTTGAGCGTCATCCAGAATATCCGTCTCATCCTATCAGATATTTGAAAACGGAATCGAGGTTATCGTCAAGGGAGTAAAACCTCCTCACCTCCACCTCCATCTCGGCGACGATCCTTGGGAATTCCGAGTAGAACCTCTCAGGCGATTCGGTCTCGATTGATATCCCGTCCTCTTCCAGATCCACCCTCACGATGTGATCCATATCGAGCAGTCTCCGAGCCAGAGGGCGAGGCTTATCGCATTCGATGAAGACCCTATGAGGATGTTCATCTATGAGGGATCTGATCTCGTGTATGTTACCCTCGGCCACCACTTTCCCCTTGTTGATCAGGACAACCCTATCGGTCATCGACTCGATCTCATAAAGCACATGGCTCGAGATGAGAATCGTTTTGCCCTGATCTCCCAGTCTCTTTATCATCTCGATCATCTCCATTCTACCGATCGGATCCAGCCCTTTCAACGGTTCATCCAGCACCAGCAGATCGGGGTCATGTGCCAGGGCCTGGGCCAGCTTCAACCTCTGCCTCATCCCCATACTATACGATCCGATCTTCCTTCCCATCATCCCCTCCATCCCCACCTTCTTAAGCGATTCGGTAGCCCTCAGCCGCGCCTCTTCAGGGGTGAATCCGTAAAACGACGTGAGGAGATCAACGAAATCCAGCCCCCTCATGAATTCGTAAAGGGCGTTGGTATCCGGACAATATCCCACCCTGGAGGAGACCCTGGGGTTGTTCCAGGGATCCTCGCCGAAGACACGAACCTGACCTCTGCTCGGCTTGAGGAAACCGACGACCAAGTTCAACATCGTGCTTTTGCCCGCCCCGTTGGGGCCGACGATCCCTGTTATCCCCCTCCCAAAGCCGATCGTAACTCCGTTCAGCCCCATCACATCCCCATACCATTTGGAAACAGATTCCAGCTTAACTACATCCATCAATCCGACACCTCTACCGCCCTCACCTTTCGCGAAAGAGCCCATAGGGAGAAGGCGATCAGACCGAGGAGGATAAAAAGAGACCAAATCCAGTGGACCCTATATCTGGGTCGAATCCCGAACAGAAGCGCTCCTATCTGATCGATGTTGTCCCAGAAGGAAAGCAAAATCAGATATCGGTTCCTGAACCCAATCCGCATCACCTCGAAAAGCGCGGAGGAGAGAAGAACGATAGCTCCGAAGGAGATGGCGGCGTATTTGGTTTCCCCGGTCAGGGCTGAGAGGGCTAACATCAACATGCATGGCGCCAAGGAGATCAGAAACCCGTAGCCGATGCACGAGGGCATCAGCCAGTATCTCCTCCTCAGGAAATCCAGGTTATTCGAAAGCACTCCCCTTTCCAAAAATAGGAGGAGGGATGGGAGAATGGTGACCGAGGAGAGGATCAGCATGAGCGTTGCCGTCTTGCCGAGGATATAATCCCATCTTCCGATGGGCCTCGAAAGATACAGCTTCAATGCGTTAGACTTGATGTCAGCGGCTATCAGCCCTGCCCCGCCGAGGATCGTCATCAGCAAGACCCAGAAGCCCTGTTGACTCAGGAATTCCCTGAAGAACCGCGCATCTATTCTGATCATATTGAAGTTAAGCTGGACAACGAGATATATCATCACCCCTCTGGCCAGGAAGGGAACGAGGGATAACAGGAACAGGATGAGGAAGAGTTTGCGTTTAAGAACGAGTCTGATACCGGTTTTGGCGATGATCCACCATGCCGGCTTGCCCGTAAGTTCGCCTTCCCATCGTTTGTATCCCTTCTCGTAGATGGACATGCATTTAACCTCGCCTATCGATTTCTTCCGGTCCTTCTCTATACTGGATTCCAGGAATCACTCCTTCACGCGCTCTCCGGCCTCCTTAAGGTTAATCCTCTTCAACATATAATCGGCCAAGAATGAGTTTTTTGCCTTTAATGGATCTCCCTCCACCCTCATGGCGAACGTCTCCCACAGAAAGGTCCAAGGTTTCCCCTCCTTCTCAGCCGATTCAGCCGCCCCTTCGACGTATCAACGAAGCGATGCTGTCAGTATATTATACATCAATACCCTCGGAGAAACTACCGGGAAACTTGATTCGGGTGCATAAGAAATTTATCGGTAACAGGAGGACAAGAGAGGGATGACAAGATAGATGGGATTATGTCAAAATAAACTCCGAAACCAAAATGGTTCCGGAGGGAAAAAATGAACATAAAGACAATAACACGATACCTTCAAGAGAATCAAGCCCTTGAGGAGAGAGTCCGTGGAGAAAGCTTCCAACAGATAGAGAGAGAAGTCTTTCTATACGTGAAAAGGATAGGAGTAGCTCTTATGACAAGCATTCTCAACAGGCTATCACAAATAGATCATGAAGAGAGGAAAGGAGAATATGAAGGGGAATTTCAAGGGTATAGGAGGAGGAAGATAAGAACGATAATGGGAGAAGTTGAGTATAAGAGAGCCTATTACTGGAGCAAGGAGAGAGGAGGGTATGCGCCATTTGATCAGAAGCTGGGCTTGGATGGAGGGAACTTATCACCCTGGCTGAAAGAGGGGGTAACACTGCTTGGTGCAGGGAATCCCTTTTCCAAGGCAGAGAAGGTATTCGAGAGGATCACCGCAGAGAGGGTGAGCCATGAGACGATACAGGAGGTCAGCCAGAAAGCGGGAGAAGAGATAGAAAGACAGGAGAAGGAGAAAGCACAAGAGGCATGGGAGGTGTTTGAAGGGCCATCATGCGCAGATGTGGAATACGGAAGGGAGGAGGAATCTAAGGAGAAAGATGGATGGAAGAAGTACCATCAACAGAGGGTTGGAGATCCGCCAAATAGGCTCTTCATCCAGGTAGATGGAGAAAGGCTCCAAACAAGAGAGGAGGGATGGAAGGAGGCGAAGGTAGCCCTCTTCTTCACAGATGAGGATGTGGCACAGCTGAGCAAGGACAGGAGAGAGCTTATAAGATAAGGAATATGTTGCAACCCTTGAAGGGATAGATCAGTTTGAGAAGCTTGTATGGCTAGGAGGCTTGAGATGGGGAGCAGTATCTGCAGGGGAAGTGGTCTTAATAGGAGACGGCTCAAGCTGGATAT
>JAGGXZ010000030.1 GCA_021162805.1 Candidatus Poribacteria bacterium | reverse complement strand
CCCTCTTTTGTCTGTTTCCCGCTCTATGGTTGCTTTCTTCATCCCTCTCTCAAACTGGGGGTGAACCAGGCCGAGGTATCCCCTTGACATGCGAAGCGAATTATGGTAATCTTTTATCAACCTTAAATTTGAGAGGGCGCGCTATGACAACCTTCGGTCAAAAGGTTTATATATCCCACGCTTATCATTGGTTCTGGTGGTGGCCGGGGGTTGGAGCGTGCCCGGGTAGAGGGTGACGCCCAGGTGTCGAGATGATCGACGCTTAGCGATAGACAGAGCCGTGGGCATGCTCCTCGAGAAGGAGAAGCCCACGGCTTTTTTATTTCTGCGGTGGAGGGAGATATCATGATTTCAGCGATAGTGCTTATCAACGTTCAAAAGGGTCAGCTTCCCCGAGTTGTGAGGCAGCTTGGGGAGATCGAGGAGGTGACGGAGATCTACTCGGTCGCCGGGAGGTATGACATTGTGGCCAAGGTTCAGGTCGAGGAGTATGAACGCATGTCGGAGGTGGTAACAGAGAAACTACAGGCGGTGGAGGGGATCGCCTCCACGGAAACCCTCATGGCGTTTAAGATGTATAAGTTTTAAACGTAAAGGGAGGTGATGCTCAGGTGGTAAGAACCATCATGTCGAAGCTCACGCAGAACCGTAACCTGACGGAGCGTGAGATATCCGATTTCATCATCGGCATCCGGGATGGTGAGGTCACAGACGTCCAGATAGCTGGATTTCTCGTCGGCCTCACCATGAAGGGGCCGACGGTGCGCGAGATAGCGTACATCGCCAAGGCAATGCGATCGGTTTGCACCCAGATAACCCCTAAAGTCTCAGGAGGATTGCTCGACACATGCGGCACCGGAGGGGGGCTCACCACCTACAACGTGAGCACCGCCAACGCCATAGTCGCCGCTGCCGCCGGCATACCCGTCGCCAAACACGGAAGCCGATCCATATCCTCAGCCTCGGGAAGCGCCGACGTCCTGGAGGCCCTCGGCGTATTCATAGATGTGACGCCCAAACAGGCGGAGAAACTCATCGAGGAGATAGGAATCTGCTTCCTCTACGCGCCGAACTTCCATCCCGTCATGGGAAAGGTGTTCGGGCCGGAAAACCAGCTCGGCATCAAAACCATCTTCTACACCATAATCGGCCCGCTCATCAATCCCGCCGATGCCAGACGTCATGTGCTCGGGGTTTATAGACCGGAGCTGGTCTCGATGGTCGCCGATATCCTTGTGGAGCTGGACTTCATACATGCTATCGTCGCCCATGGGCTTGATGGATTGGACGAGATCTCCATACTGGGCAGAACGTCCATCGCTGAGGTTAAAAACGGGAAGGTGGAGAAGTATGAGATTGAGCCGGAGGACTTCGGCATCCCCCGTTGTGATCTGGAGGAGGTGGCCGGAGGCAGCCCGGAGTTTAACGCCCGCGTGATAAGGGATATCTTCGAGGGGAAGGACAGAGGCCCTCGTTATAACTTCCTGCTCTTAAACTCCGGAGCGGCGCTCTACGTCGGCGAGATGGCTGAGAGCTTAGAGGAAGGGATCGAGCGCGCAAGGGAGGTTATAGAATTGGGCGCAGCGGCCAGAAAGCTGGGCGAATACATCGCCAGATCCAACGAACTGCGATCGAAGGGGTGAAAGGCCATGGGCGGCAGGCTCACCGAGTCGATACGAAAGCTACAACGGGCGGGAAAGGCGCCCGTCATATCGGAGATAAAGCTGAGAACCCCGCGCGACGGTGACCTGCTTAAAGGACGTGATCCCATTGAGCTGGCAAGGAGAATGGGGAAGTGCGAGGTAGCAGGGTTGTCCGTGGTCACCGAATCCGAGCATTTCGGCGGAAGCAGAAAGCTTCTGGAGGATATAGCGAGGGAGGTCGATAAGCCGATCCTACATAAAGATTTCATCACGACCTCCGACCAGGTGGAGGAGTCGAAACGGTTAGGATCGTCGGCTATCCTTCTCATAGCCGGCATGTTGAACGATTCAGACCTCGTTATCCTTCATGAACGCGCCCACTCCGTCGGGCTTGAGACGGTGGTGGAGGTGCATACAGAGGGAGAGCTGAGAAGGGTCCTCTCGCTCGGCCTCGATCTCGACATACTCGGAATCAACAACAGGGATATAAAGGTGTTGGAGACGGACGGGTCGGACGTATCTGTGACCGAGAGGCTGGCACCCCGAATAGAGGGGGATTTCATCATCCTGAGCGAAAGCTCTCTCAAAACGCCCGATGACGTGCGCCGGGCATTGAGGGGAGGTGCCGATTCCGTCCTGATCGGCACCGCCGTGATGCAGGCGGAGGATGTGGAGGATTTCTTAAGGGGGATGATAGAGATATGGGAGTAGTCAGGGTGAAAATCTGCGGGATAACAAACGAGGAGGACCTGTTTCTATGCGTGGAAAGCGGCGTCGATGCCCTGGGGTTTGTCGTCGAGTATCCCGTGGACGTCCCCTGGAACATTCCCAGAGGGAGAGCGCGTGAGCTGATGCGAAAGGTGCCCCCCTTCGTCGCCACAACCGCCGTAGTCGGGGGCGAGATAGAGCATATCCTCTCGATAGCGGACTTCACCATGCCCGATGTGATCCAGCTCCACGGCGATGAATCGCCCCAGGAGACGAAGACGCTTGTGGAGGAGCTCTCTAGACGGGGCATTCGAGTTATCAAAGCTCTGAGGATAAACGTCGAGGAGGACGTGGAGGATCAGGTGGTCTTGGAAACGGCGAGGAGATTCGCATCCACAGGTATATCAGCCCTGTTGCTGGATTCCAAGACCGGCGCCATGCCGGCCGGAACGGGGATTCCCTTCAGATGGGAGATAGCTGGGAAGGTGCGGAACGGTATCGATGTGCCGCTGATAATCGCCGGGGGATTAAACCCTGAAAACGTCCGCGATGCCGTAAAGGCCGTTAGGCCGTTCGCCGTGGACGTCATCAGCGGGGTTGAACGAAACCCCGGAAGAAAGGACGAAACCAAGGTTCGGGCCTTTATCCGGGCCGCAAAATCGATCTCGGGAGCCCCTCAGCAGTTGACCAAGTAGGTCAAGGTGTGCCAATGCACACAGGGCTTCAAGGCTAAGGCGGGTGTTAAGCCGCCTGCTGACGGTGAGGTGGCCGCCTACGTGAACGGTTCTCGCTTGGCGAGTAAGCATGGCAGGGTATCGCACCAGCCCTGTCTGGCAAAACCGTCACATTGCCGAGGTGCACCTTAACCCCGAAAGGGAGAGGCAGGAATG
>JAGGXZ010000029.1 GCA_021162805.1 Candidatus Poribacteria bacterium | reverse complement strand
ATTTTTTGTGGATTGATGAGGTATTGTACCTCATTTGGAGGTTCCCATTCAAGACCAGATGGGCTGAGGCTGATGGACAGATCTCAAGCTCTCTGAAATCTGTTACCATAACTATGAACCATCCCCAATGGTGAGATATTATCTAGGGTGAAACCTGAACGATTCTGTTTCTCGAATCCACGAACACAACCTTTAGGGAGAATTTCTCTAACTCGGACTCGTCGTAAAGCGCATATGTCACGATGATGATGAGATCCCCCGGCTGAGCGAGCCTAGCTGCTGCGCCGTTGACACATATAACGCCCGATCTCCTCTCACCGGGGATGGCATAGGTTTCAAACCTAGCTCCATTGTTGATGTTATAAACCTGCACCTTCTCATAAGGCGCTATATCGGCAGCCTCCATAAGCTCCTCGTCTATCGTCAGACTCCCTTCGTAGTTCAAATCGACCTCCGTTACGGTGGCCCTGTGAATCTTCGATTTGCACATCTCCCTCAGCATCTGAGGACACCTCCTCACTTGGCGAGAATCATCTTCCTGATATCGACTCCCCCGCACGCTCGAAGCTCGCAGAAATAGATTCCAGAGGAGACCGGCTGGCCGGTGTTATCTCTGCCATCCCACCTTGCCGCTTTCCCAACGCTCATATAAAGTCCGGCGTGCTTTCGACCCAGATCTATATTCCTTATCAGATGGCCTGTGATATCGTATATCCTGATCTCCACCTCGCCGTCTTTAGGCAGCCAGAACGGTATCCAGGTCTCAGGGTTGAACGGATTAGGATAGTTTGGAAGCAACGTCGGCTTACCCGCTATTATCCGTTCGACCATGGCGCCGGCCCATCTGAGGTTTATCGCCCTGCTCACAAGCACCAGATCCAATATATCCACCGTTCCATCACCGTTGACATCGCATTTCCCCGATTCGTCCCCGCCCCGGCCATATGCCTTCGCCACCGATACCAGATCCAGGACATCCACCGCTCCGTCGCCGTTTAAATCACATCTTTCGGACGGGATATCGGTCAGGGAGCTGAGGAGAAATGAGGAGGTCCACTCCGGCTGTCTGGGCGCTTGACCTGATCTGAGCATCTCCTGCCATTCCCCATCGGTCAATCTCCTCGATATCGGCTGTGTGAACTCATAATACGAGAACATCGCTCCGACGGTCAGCCAAAGTTGGCCGTTGATCGGGGCAACCACATAGAGCCACATCGGCCTGCCGACGGCCACCTCAAGTGCCCTGCCGGTGTTTGGATCGGTGTGGACATCGGCCACCAGCGCCATGCTCTTATCCTCCTCATTCTCTATCGCTTGATCTATGGAGGTGAAGGTGTTCAGCGCCTCCAGCTTTTTGCCGTATTCGAATATCAGCTCGAAATCCTCCTCGCTCAATTTCTCACCTCGAAGCTCCTTCTCCGAAATCCCCTTAAGCTTCAGGAGCAGCTCCTCCAGGTCTCTCAACTTCCAGTCGAACTCATCCAGCAGCAACCCCCGCTCCTCAAGTCCCCTTCTCATGAATCTCGCCAGCGAGGCGAGCCTCGCATACAGCTTCGGATTTGGCTCGACGTATCCCACCTTCAACTCCGGCCGAGGTGGAACGGCGGTGATCTTAGTATAGCTCTGTTTGGCGTAGAGTATCGTGTCGTGTCTCAGCTCCGCCCATGATCCCAAAGCGGTGATTAACTCCTTGTCGGTCCATGCGTCACTCCGCATGAAGGTCGGATATCCCTCATCTTTCCTTTCAAGAAGGGGCATCAGACAATACAGCCAGTTCCAATATAGGTTCTGAGCCCAGACCTCTGAAGGCAGGTTAGCGTATTCACTCCTTAGCCTTTCGATCTGTTGAACATATCCTGGAAATCTGTCCTCGTTGTAGAAGCCTGTTAATATCTCATAGGCCCGATCGCTTCCCAGAACGGCCATCACGTCCAACCCTTTCGGCAGTAGTCTGTTCTGGACATGGCTATGCACGAGCTGGGTGAACATATAAGAATCGGGGATAAACCTCTGGCCCATGAACCTGAATCCTTTGGTCTCGGCGGCGAGGTCAGATCCCTGGAGGATGATCGACGAGTTTATAAGCGGATCCTCCAGGTTTTGCGCCTCCTCTATGAATCGATTCAACCCTTCCGCCATCTGATCGGGTGAAAGCTTATCGAATGAAGGGCCATATACCTTGCGGGCCACGCTCATATAATGTCTGACGGTCAGATCGTCAGACTTGCCGACGAAGAAGACGGTCGGCTCATAGATCTCATCCCAGAGATCCATAAGCTGCCTGCCATCGTCCGTCTCGCCTTGAAGGGCGGCCGCTATGAGGATCGCGCTGAGAGTTTCAGACTCACTTTTCAACCTGAACCCCATCCTGCCGAACCACATCATCGCCTTGAAGAACCTCTTGAACTTATCGTTTCTGGTGTAGTGCCCGCGCGGGATGTATTGGGAATAATCCTCCATATATCCGAAGATCGGTGACGGTGATATTCCGGAATGGGATTCGATAAGTCTCAGCTCAGCATCGGAAAGCTTTCTGGCTTCAGATGGTATCTCCTCCGATCTCCCCATAAGCCGCTCAGCCACATCGAAGAAGGCGATATTCCTGAGCGCCGCCTCTTTGGCAAGTTTCCCCGCGGAGGCGTTATACTCATCGATCGAGCGGTTCAGCATTTCAGAGATCAGCAGGTCGAGGTCCGAATAGAACCTTTCAAACTCCATCACCCTTAGGGCGTAATCGTAGAGTATGTGGAAAGCGTGTAGGACGGAGTCGGTGGTGACGAAGATAGGTTGTCCCCTTTCGGCGAGGAGTTTATAGATCTCGAAGATCTGCTCCATGTCGGACGGTATGGCTATGAATCCCTCGCGGGATATACGCTCCTTCTGAGATGATGTGAGCTTGAACTGAGATGCGTTGACGACGTTTTCAAGCCCCCCCGATATGGGATAGGTCGATATGCTCGGCGACACATCCGCCTGATACGGTTCATACAGGCCGAAATCGGTCTGCACGGGCGAGTTTATGTTTACAAGACAATAGAGGAGGATAACCGCAGCGTTCAAAAATCCCATCCTATCTCCTCCTGGAAAAGTTTTTCGGCTTTCATCGCCTGTATTTTATCCAATTTACGGCTTAGATTCAAGTTTGGAGGGGAACTTCGCAACGGAGACCCTTCGTTATCACAATCGAATTCGCTCTTATTTCCCCTGAGTGTAGCGGCTGATCCGAGGGTTGAGATGCGCATCGAGGAGCTTATCCGCGGAAATGACGGGACGATCCGTACGATCCCATTCCGTCTCTCCGAAGGGGAGTAGGGTCTCCTCCGGGGGGTATCATGATACCCGATTCGATGAGATATTCCCTTATCCTCTGCGTGTCCCAGGTGGGATAGGATAACACAGGATCTATGATGTCGCCATGAGGCTCACTGGTCGAATATCCTTTAAGCTTTTCAGGGTTCGCCATCACCTCCTCATAGTGCTTCAGGGTAATCAAATAATCCTCCCATATCTTCTCTTTCTGCTCAGGAGTATACTTGTCGCTTT
>JAGGXZ010000028.1 GCA_021162805.1 Candidatus Poribacteria bacterium | reverse complement strand
CATCAGGCAGATGACAGGAGTTCTGATAGAGGAGATACTTGAGGCAGAAAGAGATGAATTCCTGGGATACCAGATCCCCTATCGTATACCGGCCATCACTTGACAATATCGGGGACGGGTGGTAATATCTATTTGCGAATACAACCTTCGGGAGGTAAAAAAGGCGTGGCGAGATGGATCTCCGCCGTCCTGCTCTTCTCCGTTCTCACCTCTGCCGCCTCTGGTGAGACCGAAATCCTTAGCTCAAACGACGATGGGATCATCTTTGAACTCGATATCCATACTCTCCAGTTCACGAACGAAGGGATACCTGAATATGATGGATGCGGATTCATCTCAAAGCCCGACGGGTTGAAGTTCCCCATGACAAGGGTTATGATCGGAGTGCCACCCGGGGCGAATCTAGCCGTTTCGATCTTAGATCGATCGGAGGAGCGGAGACGGGCACCTTCAACCTTAAGGGAGAAACTTGATAGATTGAAGGATCTGCCCCGGATCTTTCCGGAGAGGGAAGTTAAAATCGTAACTGACGGCTACATCCGATCTCAGAGGATCGCCATCCTGGAGCTACATCCGGTTCGATATGACCGGATAACGGGTTCTCTCTTGGTATACACACGCATGACGGTCAGGGCGAGTTTCACCCGACCCTACGCTGCCCCTCCGCTTCACACCTCCTATGTCTCGGAACCCCGTCAGTTTGAATCCCTTCTCAAGGAGAACCTGCTCAACTACGGCAGGGCAAGACTGTGGAGGAGAGCCTCATCGCGGAAACCTTCTCCGGCCCCTTCGTTCGGGCCCGGGAAGAGGATTAAGATCTACGTCGAGAAAACGGGCGTCTATAGAATCACCGGGAGGGAGTTCAAGGAGGAATGGGGCATAGACCTATCGGGCGTTGATCCGAGGACGTTCAGGCTCACCTGTAAAGGGGAGGAGCTGCCGATATACGTTAGGGGAGAATCGGATGGTCGTTTTGACCCGGACGATTATATCGAGTTTCTCGGCGTCAATCCGAACTACATCTACACGAGATACAACATCTACTGGCTGGAGTTCGGAACGGGAAGGGGGATAAGGGTATCGGCCATCGATGGCGAGCCGATAAACCCCGTAGCCACGTATGTGACCTCTTTCAGATCGAAAATCCATTTCGAAGAGGACCACGTCCATAACGTCCTGAATCAGATCCCTCCTGAGGAGGTGTCTCCCGATAACCCCTTCGAATGGTTCGATAAATTAGATCACTGGTTCTGGACGGGGATAAAGAACGGTGAGAATAAGAACGAGGTAAGGCTTCATTTTAAGCTTTTCGACGTCGCCAAAAGCTTCTCACGTCCGAAGATCGCCATAACCCTCCAAGGTGGAACGCCTACCGAGCATGATATCCTCGTACAGGTTAACGGGATCAGGATAGATCGGGCACGATTTCCGAAACAGGAGATCGTTACCCTTTCAAGGACCCTCCCGGCGAACAGTCTGATCGATGCTTCAAAGGGCGATAACGTGATATCCTGTATCAAGATCGATACCACAGGGGAGAAAAACACGATAATATACCCTTACCATGTATACATCAACAGCTTCGACGTCGAGTATATGCGTCTTTATAAGGCGGTGCATGACGCCTTAGATTTCAGCTCCCCTGAGGAGAGGGAGGTCGACAAGGGGGATCTGCTCGAATATTCGATAGAGGATTTTCTGGCCGATGATGTCGATCTGTTCATACATGACGGGACAAGGTTGTTGACCATGATCACCAATCCCGCCGTCGAAAGGGTCAAACTGGATGAAAACGAGAGGGAGAGGTTCAAAAGGATACTGGATGTGGAGGGGTTAAAGAGGGCGCCCGATTACGCCTATACGGTGAAGTTTCAGCTCAAATACACGATCCCCACCAGGTTTTACGCCGTCTCATCAAGGGGGGCTTTAAAGCCCGCCCTGGTGCAGATGAGAGAGGAGGAGGATCTACTATCGACATCTAACTCGGCCGATTACATAATCATAACCCATCCTCTCTTCATGGAGGCGGCGAGAAGATTGGCCGATTGGAGGAGCACGGCCCAGGGCGGCGGTTTCAGGGTGAAGGTGGTGGATGTGACCGATATCTACGACCAGTTCAACTATGGGATCGTCCATCCCAAGGCGATAAAGGATTTTCTCAGATATGCTTACGAGAACTGGGCTCCGCCGAAACTGACGTATGTTTTGATCCTGGCCGACGCCACCGTGGATTTCCATGGGGTGACGAAGAAGCTGTATCCGAAACCTCCTGAGCTTTCGGGATATATACCGACGTACTTCATCTGGACCCAGTACGGCGAGACGTCGACCGATCATTGGTTTGCGACGCTGAGCGGATCCGATGCCCTGCCCGATGTTTACCTTAGCAGGATACCGGTTGAGACCGTCGAACAGGCTGAGGACGGGGTGGATAAGATCATAAGATATGAGAGGAACAGGCCGAACGGCGAGTGGCGCAGAAGGATCATCTCCATCGCCGATGACGCCACCACGAACTCCGGCGACTTCATCTTCAAACAGAGCATGGTGGAGATCGACCGATACCATATCCCCCCTGGATATGAGAATGTCAAGCTCTTCCTCGATGATATCAGGGAAGATCTGGAATCACACCCCGAAAAGTATAAGAGCAATTTCATCGGCGATGTGGCAAAGGAGATGATAGTGAACGCCTTTGACAGAGGGGCGGTTCTGGCCCAGTACGCTGGACACGCGGGCAGATTCGTCTGGGCCCATGAGATCATCTTCGACCGATTTGGAGTCGACATGCTGGCACCCAACGAC
Source organism: Candidatus Poribacteria bacterium (assembly GCA_021162805.1). Lineage (NCBI taxonomy): Bacteria > Candidatus Poribacteria > Candidatus Poribacteria bacterium. The sequence goes on along the minus strand of JAGGXZ010000028.1, from coordinate 11,365 downwards.
AAGATACCTTTCATGTTAGTCTATAGCTGTTATAACGGATATTTCGATGGGATAGGACAGGATAGCATGGCCGAGCTCCTTCTGAGGAAACCGGATGCCGGGATAATCGGAATGTTCAGCGCCACCAGACAGACATACGGTTCGGCCAACGATTCACTCAGCAAGATAACGCTCGATGAGATCTTCAAATTCGGCAAGAGACGCATAGGTCGGATCGCCTTCGACTCGAAGGTGGAACTGTTGCTCAGGAACGGTTTAGGAGAGCTTGAGGTGATGATGCAGTACACCCTTTTCGGCGATCCAGCTACCAAACTCGCCCTCCCCGATTACCGGATAGAGCCTCGCCTGGAGCGGTATTCGTTTAACCCGGGCGATGTGATCGTGATCATGCCGGGGGAGATCACCGGCGATTCGGAGGATAATCCCTCCTCGTTTTCCGGAAAGTTGGTCGCAAGGGTGAGGATGAAAGGGGAGGTGATAGCCTCATCTGAAGTTAACGTTTCAGGCGGCCGGTATCCGAGATTCAATGTGAGACTTCCCAGATCGATCAAGCCCGGAGAGGCGATTCTGGACCTCTATGCCTCCTCCGCAGATCGCTTGGCGGTGGGCGGCGCGAAGATAAAGATCGGACTGCCGAGTATAAGGGATATCTCAGCCCAGATTAAGGGCGATAAGATCCGCTTCACCTGCTCTGTTTACGGTCCTTCCTCCCTCGGAAAGGTCCTGCTGAATTGGAAATTCCCTCAGATGGACTCATTCCAGAGCGAGGAAATGGTTAAAGAGGGGGATCACCTCTTCTCGGCCGAGATAGATTCACCGCCCCCCGGGGAGCGCATAACGTATGAGATACAGGCGATAAGCTCAGAAGGTTCTTCTACCTCAGACAGATACAGCATCGAGATCCCCTCACCTCCCGATCTGTCGATCATCACACCCGCGGCCACAAGTTTGCCGTTGATATATCTGGATGGGATGAGGCCCACCGTCGAGATACAGTGGGATGGGAGGGAGAAGCCGGATCAGGGGATCGAGGTGGCCCTATTCGAGGGAAATCCGGATCAAGATCGAGATGGAAAGCCGGACCCAAGGGCCAAAGAGATCGGGAGGGTGAGGATAGAGCGAACGGATTGGATTAAACGGGATTTGAACCCATCGGCTCAGATGAAAGCCTTTACAAAGGACCCCCTCAACCTCAACTGGATGGCTAAGGTCTCCTTTAAAACGGAGCTTCTGCCGGGCGAAAGGTTCCTCTTCGTCTGGATAGATCCCAACGGTAGGATCGAAGAGTCGGATGAGGGGAACAATGTGGGGGGAATCATACTGGGGTCCGACACGTTTAAAGCCCCTCAAGGGCGGGGAACGTTGAGCGATCCTCGATCCAGATTCTCCATATCCCTTCCCGGTGGAGCAACGGGCGGAAAACCGTTGACCGTCAAGCTGAGTGATTCCACACCGGGCGAAGGTCAGGTGGGATTGGAAAGACTCCCTCTCAGCGGCGGGAAGAAAACCATGGAGATCTTCTGTGAGGAGAAACGGTTTAGCTCACATCTGAACCTTCGGATCTCCTTCGACTTCGAGGAGCTCAAACGGCAGATCGCCGGGAAGATGGGGATGAATTACTCCGAAGCGCTCTTACGGCAGACCATTAAGGAGCTGTTGCAGGCTTCGTCGATCTATCTCTGGCTGGAGGAGGTGAGCGGGTGGAGGAAGGTTGATTCAAAGGTGAAGTTGGATGTCTCAGGTGAGGTGAAGCTCAAATCCGCCGTCACGCTCGTCTCGTCCGAAAACGAGGGCGCGGGCGGGCTGGATAACGATAGATCATGGGCGGAGAACAACGCGCAGGAGGCGGATTGGGTGTTGATATTTAAACCAGGGAACATGAGATTGATAAAACTGGGTGAGAGGATCGAGGATATGGGGACAAGCACGGGATATTTCCAGAGCGCTGGACTGCACTTGAGGGTTCAGGATGATCCGAAATCGCCCTTCAGAGCGGGGGACTCCATATCCTTTTCAACCTCCCGATCCGGTTCGGGCGAGATGAGGCTGAGCGGAGTGAAGACCCAGAATTACGGAAACGGCGTGGCGAGGATCCTATCAGTCAACTCGAATGCCCCTGACGACGCATGGGTTTTGATCTTTCTGGACGATGAGAGATTCGTGATCGTGGGCGCTCAAAAGGGGCTGATCCGATCCGGAGACGGCGAGCCGATCGTCGGTCGAATAGGTGAGGAGTTCAGTCCGGGCGAGGTCGGCCTTTCGTTAATGGTTGACTCCGGTTCCGTTCCCTTCAGGAGAGGTGATACGATCAGGATAGTTGTGGGGAAAGTGGGGGTGATGGAAGCGGAGATAGATAGGCCTGGAACATATGCCATCATGCGAAGTCATGATACAACCCCTCCGGAGATATCGATAGCGGTCAGCGGTCAGGGGTTCACCGACGGGGATTTCGTTCCCGGAAATCCCAACTTCGCCATATCGATCAGGGATAATGGAGGCGTCGATCCTGAAAGCATCAAGCTGAATCTGGTGAGGAACCTCATAGAGAAGATCGATGTCAAAAAGGAAGAGGTGCTTATCAATCCGTCTCAAAGTGGGGTCATCACGGTTAACTATACCCCGAAACTTGATCCGGCCAAGTATGAACTGACGGTCAAATGTGCCGATCTGGACGGCCATCCCGCCGAGAAGAGGGTCGAGTTCGTCGTAAGTAAGAACGCCAGCCTCTCCGACGTGATGAACTATCCCAATCCCTTCTCGGACGAGACCGAGATAACCTGTGTGCTTTCATCCCAGGTGGATCGGATCACCTTCAAGATCTACACGCTTTCAGGAAGACTGATATGGGAGAGGAGGATGTGGGGTAGCCCCATTGGATTCGTTCAGGTCAGATGGAGAGGGAGAGATCGGGACGGAAGAGAGGTAGCTAACGGGGTTTACTATTGCAAGGTGACGGCTGAAAAAGGTGGGAAGAGGTTCACAAAGGTGATAAAGCTGATGAGGCTGAGGTGAAAGGATGAGATCGATCTTCATCATGGTGCTTCTGCTTATATCCCTCCTTCAAGCCTGGGCCTCCGATGAAGGGGAATCGGCCTACGCTGGCGATTTCACATATCTCGGCGTAGGAGGGAGGGCGCTGGGAATGGGGGGGAGTTTCGTCGCCATCTCGGACGATGCAACTGCCGTCTATTGGAATCCGGCGGGACTCTCTGGGATGAAGAGGGTTGAGATCGGACTCATGCATTCCACCCTTTATGGCCTTGACAGTTATGATTTTATCGCTCTTGCCTCCCCGGTGAAGGGCTGGGGGAATTTCGGCCTCTGCTGGCTGAGAGTGGGTGTGGATGACATAATGTATACTCAGGCCCCTCACCCCTATATGCCGGCGAGTCTCTTCAACAGGCCGTATGTCGAGAGGACCTTCAGCACGTCGAATAACCTCTTCTCAATCTCCTATGCCTTCAGAACGTGGAAGGGGATCGACGTGGGACTGAACGTGAAGTTGATCTACGTGAGCACGATATGGGGGTTTAATGCCGTCGGAGCGGGTGGAGATCTGGGATTGATCTACAGGAGAGGCAGGTTCAGCTTCGGCGCCGTGGTTCAGGATTTCACGCGAACGAAGTTGTTTTGGAACACCACTCCTCAGCTGCCTGAGACCAGATCCCATGTGGATGTCATAGATCGGAATTTCAGACTGGGGATGGCATACTCTAGGGAGCTGAGGAAGCTTAAAAGCAAATTGATCCTCTCCATGGACGTGATGTCCATCTACAATTTCGAGAAGAGGGTGGGTTTCGAATGGACGCTGGCCGATACGCTTTCACTGAGGTTCGGGATTCAAGAGAGGAGCGGGGTTGAACGGAGAAACGATATCACAGCGGGGGCGGGATTGAAGATAGGTTTCGTCTCCGGTGCGGCCTTTTCGGTGGATTACGCCTTTCTCTCCTCTGAGCTTGGAAACAGCAATAGGATATCGCTGAACATGAGGCTCTAGCCGAGTCGTATTTTCGATCCGCGCCGGTGTTAGACGTTACTCTTTTCGCTCATATTATCGCCGAGTGTAGCAAAGATCTGAGAGGTCAGAAATGCTTATTTCTCAGGATGAAAAGGAACAAGGAGCGGAAAACGTTACAACGTTAAACGTGCAACGGATTTCCCTTCTCCTCGTTCCTCATCATGGATAACTGCTACGCTCAAGGGAAATAAGAGCGGCTCTTTTAGATGATGTCCCGTGGCCCTAGAAACCCCTTAAGAGGGTTCCGGAGAGAGGAAATCCAGGTCTGCTCCCAAGTGAGCCTGGAGGACGTGTTCAGCGTATAGTCGACGCCAGCCCCGCTCGGGCAGCGGCGGAGGAGTGAATTGCTCTCGCCTCCGGGCCAGTTCCCTCTCGTCCACGAGCAGATCGAGACGGCGTTCCGGCACGTTCAGTTCGATCTTATCTCCGTCCCGCACCAGCGCCAGCGGCCCTCCCACCGCCGCTTCGGGCGAGCAGTGTAAGACCACCGTCCCATAAGCGGTGCCGCTCATTCGGGCGTCCGTGACCCTCACCATATCGCGCACCCCTGCCTCCGCCAGATATCGCGGGATCGGCAGGGAACCGGCCTCCGGCATACCCGCTCCCACCGGTCCGGCGTTACGGAGCACTATAACATGGTCAGGGGTGATGCGAAGAGAGGGATCGTCGATCCTATCGGCAGCATCTTGGGGGGATTCAAACACCACGGCCGGTCCTCGATGATGCAATAGCGATGGGGTAGCAGCCGCCACCTTGATCACCGCTCCCTCAGGCGCTAAGGTACCACGCAGAATCGCCAGGGAGCCCGGAGGGCCCAACGGGTTGTCGAGCGTGCGGATCGTCGTCTGCCACTCCCCTGGAGGCGGAACCTCAGCTAGAAGCTCACCTAACGTCCGTCCGGTGATGGTCAGCGCTGAGAGGTCCAACAGCGATTCCAGGGCTTTGAGCAGCGCTGGCACCCCTCCCGCCCAGTGCATATCTTCGAGGTAACCCGATCCGGCGGGTTTGCAATCCACCAACAGCGGCACCCTCTGCGCTACCTCCTCCACATCGTCAAGGGTAAGGCGTATCCCCGCCCGTCGTGCGATAGCGATCAGATGTATGATCGTGTTGGTCGATCCCCCCAGCGCGATGAGCACGGTGAGGCCGTTGAGGAAGGAGGAGCGCGTGAGGACATCGCGGGGGCGTGGTCCGCCTCGGAGGGCCAATTTGACCGCCTCTCGGCCGGTGGCGACGGCGATGCGGAGGCGATCGGACGAAACCGACGGCGCTGTGGCACCGCCAGGCAGCATCAATCCCATAGCCTCAGTTACACACGCTATCGAGGAGGCCGAGCCCATGTCCATGCAGGTTCCCGCCGTGGGACATAGGGCCTGGCGTATCTCGTTGATCTCCCGTTCGCTGAGACGTCCCGCTCGGTATTCTGCCCAGGAACGGCGACAGTCGGTACATGCTCCCAGCCTTTCACCCCGCCAGAAACCGGTCATCATCGGCCCCGTTACGAGCGAGATCGCCGGGAGGTTCACCGACGCCGCCGCCATCAACTGCGCGGGCACTGTTTTGTCGCAGCCGCTGAGCAGCACGACGGCATCCATCGGCTGAGCGCGGATCAGCTCCTCCGTCTCCATCGCCACCAGATTGCGATAGAGCATCGTCGTGGGGGAAAACAGGATCTCATGTAGCGAGGCGGTGGGAAAGGCGAAGGGCAATCCCCCCGCCTCCAGCACACCGCGTTTAACGGCGGCAACTAGGGAGGGCATCTCCCGATGGCAGGTATTGTAGTCTGAGGAGGTATCGGCGATTCCGATTATAGGCCGATCCAGATCGGTCTCGTCGAAACCCGCCGAGGCGAGAAAAGCCCGTCGCAAATACCGGCTGAAGTCGGTATCCCCATAAGAGGGCAGATTACGATCTATGCCGCTCGGCGTTGTTCCTTCAGGCATGATTCCCTCCTGTGTGGTTGTCGTCCTCGGTTCAAAGACCTATCTCATGTCTTAGGGTCTGGGTCTCCTCGACCCAATTGCCCACATTCCACCGCCCAAAAGCACCTAACCCACCTAGAGGATGAGGTCCGTAGTACACAGGCACGTAAACCAGGGAGAGTCCTTCATATGCCTTGGCCTGATTCAGGGCCGCCTCCAGCGTTTCGGGCGATCGTCCTCCATCAAACGCCGCCACGCCGCGAATCGAGCGCGCCCAGCCTATATAGTCCACCGCAACGTCATCCTTTGTGGCGTGCTCGACGCCGTATTGTGCCTCCTGCAACGCCGTGATCGCCCCCATCCTCCGGTTATCCAACAACAGGATGCATCCCCGCGCCCCGTGCTGCACGCCGTCGATCAGGATCTGCGGGTTCATCGTGAAGGAGCCATCACCCGTGATCGCCAGCCCGTAGAAGGGTTTCGAGGCCAGCCCGGTCGCCAGCAGTGCCGAGACGGCGAAACCCATGTAGCTGGCGCCCGACTCGTTGAAAGTGCGGCCGAGCCGGTCGTCTTCGACGATCTGCATCCCGTTGGCCTGCACGTCGCCGGCGTCGAAGAAGGTGACCACATCGTTGGCCCGTGCCCAATCGGTGGCGATCTTGATGGCCGCCGGCTGAGTCAACACCTTCTCACCCCATCTCTCATCGTAGAGGCAGGGGTTGCGGTACCGCTCCGCCTTATGCTCCTCCCATCGTCGGCGCTGTTCGCTGCAGGCCTTCAGCCAGGGTGACTCACCTGATGTGTCGGTTCCTCTCCGTCGACGGAGCTCCTCATTCAGCCTGCGTAACGTCGCCGCCGCATCACCGATCAAGGCTATCGTGCGGTTGTAGTGCATCGCCGCCTCGACATCGGTGTTGATGTTCACCACCTGTTTCACCCGTGGATATCCCGTACGGGAGCAATCTGACTGGCAGACGAAGCGCGTGCCGATGGCGACGAGCAGATCGGCCTGTTCCATGGCGTAGTTGCCGCAGATGGAGCCTTTGGTGCCGCCGATCGTCATGTTGCGGGGATGAGAATAAGGTATCACGCCCGAGACCAAAGGGCTAAGAACAGCCACGCCGTCCACCAATTCGAGGAACTCCAGCAGTTCAGGTCCTGCCTTACGGGCGCCTCCTCCGACCTTAACGACCACGCGCTCGGCGTCTAACAATACCTCGGCCGCTCGTGCGTAGGCGCCTTCATCCGCCGCTCCCAGAGGGGGTGGAACGCCTACAGGTAACTCATCCAGGTTGAAGTTTTTCAGAGGACTGGGCTGGGTGTTCATCGGCAGAAGCAGGTAGAAGGGGCCAGCCCGATGTGGATGATCCACCGTATTGAGCCCGCGGCGCAGAGCTATTCCCACCGCCTCCGGGGTGTGGAGGCAGTATGCCCGTCCCATAGCGGAACACATATGCAGGAAGGGATGTTGCTCCATGCTGGGGATCTGCTGCATATTCGGGCCCTCGTCCTGTGTCGTCTCGTCGGGGAAAAGATACCAGACTCCGATGCCGTCGCTGGCGGGGACGAGAGAGCCGGCCAATGCATGTAGCGCGCCCGGCCCGATCGAGGTCACCACCGCCGCCTTCTCGCCGGTAACCCAGCGTAAGGCCGTGGCGGCGTGAGATGCTTCGATCTCGTGTCGTACGTTGCAGGTGCGTAACAATCCCGCCCCCTCGTAAATGCGCAAAACCTCCCCGATCTCCGTCGATCCATGTCCCAGCACACAGAGAAAGGTACGCACTCCCTGACGCAGCAGACCGAGTATAACCGCCTCGGAGAGCGTCGTATCAATGCGTCGGGGAAGTGCGCCGGAGCTCAACGCCTCTTCGAATCCGCCGGCCTCCGCTATAGCCTCGGCCCGGCGTTGGCGTTGACGGGTAAGTTCAGATACCTGCATCTAGGCACCTCCTTGAAATCATCCCACCTTCTCACAAAGGGATGGTTTTCGATCAAACCACGGTTTCGCCCGCTCCAGTTGACCTGCCAACCGAAACAGCGTTGCCTCATTACCATAACGGCCTACGAAGTGCATACCGATAGGCAGTCCCTCCTCGTTCCAATACAGCGGGACCGACATAGCCGGCTGGCCCGTGGCATTGAACAGCGGAGTGTATGGGATGAACTCAAAGGCCTTTTCCGCTATCGTATCTACCCCGCCAAGGGCGCTAAGCAGGCTTCCCGCCTTGATTTTGCCCAGAGCTTTCATCATGAATCTCTCTACGGAGGTCGGCTGCAAGGCGCCATGCGTCAGAGGTGGAGAGGCCAACGTCGGTGTCAGCAACACATCGTACTCCTCGAAAAACCTTCCGATCTGTCGAGCGCTACGTTGGAGCACACGGATGGCCTTGGAGAGGTCTGCAGCGGTGATCTCACGACCGAGAAGCACAAGCACCCAGGTGCCGGCCTCGAAATCCCCCGGCCTCGCCTTGCGGCCAAGTAGTGTCTCGAACTCCTCGATATCCGCCCGGAGCTCGCCGGTCAACATCGTCACGAACGCTCTGGCAAATGCCTTGCCGTCAACCTCCGGAGCTGCCTCGACCATCTCATGGCCAAGCTCCTTACATAACTGAACGGTCGCCTCCAGACCTTTAAGACAATCTTCATGAACGACATCGCCTAAGAACGGTTTAGGTGTAAAAGCGATGCGTAACCTACCGAGGTCCGTGTTCACCTCATCGAGGAAAGGACGCGATGGCGGCGGAGCGTAGTAGGGAGCCCCGGCATCCGGCCCGGAAATCGCATCGAGCATGGCAGCGCTGTCCCGCACGGAGCGCGTCAGCACGTGATCGCAGACCAACCCGTGCCAGATCTCGCCGTAATCGGGTCCCATGGGATTACGGCCTCGGGTAGGTTTAAGCCCGAATATGCCGCAGCAGGAGGCCGGTATACGGATTGAACCGCCGCCATCGTTGCCATGAGCGATGGGAACGATGCGAGCGGCGACAGCGGCGGCAGCTCCTCCGCTGGAGCCACCGGAGGTGCGCCCCAAATCCCACGGGTTTCTGGTGGGCCCGAACAACTCCGGTTCCGTCACCGGTAACAGGGTGAACTCGGGCACATTGGTCTTGCCGAGAGTGATAAGACCGGCAGCTTTAAACCGTCGCACCAGCTCACAGTCATGATCGGGGACGAAGTTGTGGAGGAATCGGCTGCCGGCTCGCGTTGGCGCACCGGCGAAAAAGGTGCTCAGGGAATCCTTCAACAGAAATGGAACACCCTTAAAGGGGCCATCGGGCAGATCTCCCTCAGCCGTCTGTCGCGCATGATCATACATCTTCTCGATAACGGCGTTGAGCTTGGGATTCAGCATCTCGATGCGGCGGATCGCTTCCTCTACCAACTCGATCGGTTTCACCTCCTTCTTCCGCACTAGCTCAGCTAAGCCGAGGCCATCATACCGGTCATACTCATCAAAACCACCCATCGTTATTCCCCCGTTTTAGTTTCAATGAGCTTATCTTGATTCCTGTTGCGTAATTCATTGTCGTAAAATATCTACTATTCTCTCGATCACCTCGTTAGTCTTATCAGGTTTGAGATGACCAACCCGATATAAGATTATGTGACGGTCCGCTGTAAATATACGATTTGGTCGCACATTACTTCTCTGCTTGAGTCCTCCTGTTTCAAAGTCATTGCCCTCAATTGGAACTGCGTATTTATCTTTAATCCGCTGACTGGTTATCTGGCAAAGAATCAGGTCGTCTCCTTCTAATTCAGCCACAACTAAAGCAGGTCGTCTCTTGGCATGGGTTAAATCCGAAAATGGAAAGGGTACAACCACCACATCCCCCTTTACAAATCTTGCCAAGCTTCATCCTCCTCGGGTTTTAGCCAATCTTTCTTAAGGGATGTTTCGCTCATGATTGCAGTCCCCATCCTTTCTTCCAGCGCTTTTGTTTCTAGAAAGCGTATAAAATCCAATATCTCTGTGAGATAATGCTCAGGGATCCTTTCAATTTCCTTTAAAATTAATTCCTTCACTTCCATATTTTAACCTCGCTATTTATTTTGTATGTCTAGCTTTAAGCAACTTCCGATAACGTTCCCAGCATATACGAAGTTTCGGCGTAACCGAAATTTGGATGAATGAAGTGAGCCGTATATGCTGTGTTATCTGCAGTATTTCTCATAGCTTTTTGGACTCAACTTCTTAGCAATATACAGGACGGTGAGATATGGTCTTATTATTCTTCCTCCATATTTATCTTCAATCAAAGCCCTAATGGCAGTAAATAGTCTCTCTTCTTTCTTGGTCTAAACATCGGTGATTAGAGTATGTGTTAAGGAGCTTAATATACTGATCTGCTGTATATTCCTTTGTCCAATGGTATCGCTTAACAAGAACTTTTTCAAACAGACCAGTTTTGTTAATGTAGTTCTCCGTAGATTTAATCTTATCTTCGGTTGATGGTCCCTTGCTGGGGTCCTCCCATTCAGGCACAACACTTTGATACACACTTTGCACTGCCTGAAAAAAGCCCGTGTACGGAGTCGGGTGAAGATTCGAGAAAATAGCGATATATCCAGTATCTTTCAATACTTGCACTGCTTTAGGATAACCGATCTCTGGGGAGATCCAGTGAAATGCAGTTGCTGAGATGACGAGGTCAAACGAATTCATCTCGGGCTCCCATTCTTCAAATGATATTGGATAGACATGCACCCTCGGGTATTCTTGGCATTTTTTTGCAGCCAAAGCAGCCATCTTTTTCCCAATATCCAGACAAATCATGTAATAGCCTCGCCTCGCGAAAGGGATTGTAGCCTGTCCTGCACCGCATCCAATTTCAAGAATTCTTCCGTCTTCAGGTATTAATTCCTCAGGGTAACCTGGACGAACCTCTTCATAATCCTTAGCTATTTGATCAAAAATAGTTTCACGAGAAGCTTTTACATTCACAATACCACCTTACGGAGCAATTGCCGCTCTTTGTCACGGAATGGCTCGCCCTTGACACCCATTTGATGGCCGCGCTTGCATCTATGACTTGCTCGGCCATATTTGCTCATCCCGCTCTTGACGCATTTGGCGAATCTCTTGAGTCGCATCAAACTCGCCTTCCCACATATCCGCTGCCGCATCGCACAATGCCAAAAGTTCATCGGCATCTCTCGCACCTGGTTTTTCTATATCCAGCGGCATAATACTTAGACGCTCGGAGATGCGAGCTATCAGCTTAAGTTGATCACGCATCGGCAGCCGAGTTATTTGTTGTTCCAACTGTTCTAATGTTGTCCGGGTAGCCATCCTCTTTCACCTCACATTTCCTGTTGGGCTTGGCATTTCGCCTAACGTTCCAGGCGTTTACGAAGTTGCTAGCGAGTAATTTGGGTGAAGGGCCGAAGGCCCGCAGCCGCAAACACCTTGTTAGCCGCCGTG
>JAGGXZ010000027.1 GCA_021162805.1 Candidatus Poribacteria bacterium | reverse complement strand
TCATATTCGGAATGGCGGTCAACCATCCGCTGCTGACGGCGATCCTGATTCGTTCATCCAGCGCCGCGACGTACATCACGGTCTCGCCCCCGAGCGACAGGCCGACCGTTCCGATCTTCTCCTCATTCACAAAGCCACACCCCCTATTCCCTTCAGAAATTTCCGCCTTGTCATCGTTTTGGCTCTTTCCTCACAGCGCCCCGGTTAAACCCAATTTAATCTCGCCCCACCTCACGCTTAATTTATCCATCGGTTCCACGGGGAATATGGAAGGTCCGGAGAGTTTAACGTAGTCTATAAGCAGAGTCCCGGAGTAATGAGTGGTATAATGATCGGGGGTTACCATGAAGTAACGGGACTTAATCTTCTCGTTCTTAGTGACCGTTCCGATGAATTTATCATCCACGTAGAAATCAACCTCTTTCTCCTTATTGACGATCTTAAACCGATGCCAATCACCGCTGTAATTGCCCTGCCGATCCTCTCACCGTTCAGATATACGGTGGCGAAGGTATCGAGCCCCTTGAACTTCAGGAACACCTTTTTGCCCTTTCGATCCAGCTTAAACCTCCTGCGATACCACCAGTCCTTCTCATCCATCCAGCGGCACAGCTCGGCATTTCGCCCGTAGTATGGGTCCGGTATCTTTCCGGCCCGTTTCAGATCCAGATGCACCTCGCCCGGCACGCTGGCCGGGATGGCGGGGAGATGGGGCTCCTCCTCCCGATGTAGGCCGATATCCTCGCCCACGCCGGGATCGACATAGTAAAGATCCCACTCCCCGTTCAGGGACAGAAATTCGTTCTTAGACATGAAGTTCCCCCCTACCGTTAAGAAGCGTCAGCACGTTGAGCGTTAAAACGCTCAACATGCTAACGGCTGAAGGTTGATCAGAGGATAGGTCTGAAAAATCTCCGTGCCTCATCCTCGGGCGAGCGGAGACAGAAGGAGGACTCCCTGCATCTGGAACATCTGCCCACGGCTATCGGCTCGTCCGATCGCCACACCCCGCCGATCGGGGTTAAAACCTTCGCCAGGATCTCCTCCAGGGCGGCGATCCTCCTCTCCCCTTTCTCACCTCTGATGGCCTCGATCATCCTCTCATACAGATCGATGTCCTTCCTCCTCACCCTCTCGATGGCCTCATCCAGGTTCGTCCATCTCATCCCGTTCAGGTCCATGTAGCACTTGAGAGCGGTTTCGATCAGCTGGAATATCCTGACCTCTCTGGCCAGATCGGTCTGACAGGGCGATTTGATCTCCTCCATGAGGACGGAGAGCTCACACCTGTATCTCCTCTGATCCGACTCGTTGAGTCTAAACCGGCGATCCTTGAGTTCGGAAAACCTCTCCTTGGCCTCGCCGAGGATGGACATCGTATCGAAGAGCACCTCGGCGTCCGCCAGCGATAGATACTCCGGAGGCACATATCCGTTTCGCTCGGCCGAGCGGATCATCCTCTCCAACTCCCTTAACCCTATCACCTCGAAGGATATGATATCCCCGTCTATTCCGTGCCAGAGCCTCTCCAGACATTGGGGTTCGGATTGAGCTACGACGACGAATCGCGATCTCACCGGCCCGCTTAGGAGGAAAACCCCGACCACGTCGTTTCTCAGACGAAGGTGTTCCACGACCTCCATCATCTCGGCTTTCATGTCTCTCACCCCCCACATCATCTCATATCTCGGGGGACAGCTCGACCTTTCGAGGATGTTTCCTCCGATATTCCCTTGAGTTCGGATCCTTGTAGATATCGAAGTTCGAGTTGTTGCAGAGCTTGCTCTGAGTCAGGGCGTAAATTATGAGGTTGATCCCCAGTTTCACCTGAACGGTGGAGGCAGCCATACTCGACGTGGCCCTCGCCCACTGTGGGGTAAGTTCACCGTGTGTGATCACACCGATAACCCTCCCGCCGGACTGAACGAGCTCCATCCTTCTCAACTGCCCCGGCAGATTGCCTATCATGTTGGGGTAAAGCAGGATCTGATGATCGGGTGTGATTGGTGACCGGGCGGAGTTCGGCACCAGTTCCCCCTGCCATATGCCGTCAACCAGGATGAAACCACCCCTTTGGGCGTAATCCGCCAGGGCCTGCTTGGTTTGGGCGTTCGATAGCTCGCGGGAGGGCTTCACCAGCAGGAAGGGGGCCTTTAGGGAATACAACATATTAGGGGCCACTGAAGCGATCCCCAACCTCGGGTCCACGCTCACCTTGGTCTTGTGGTTGAGTATATTGGCGACGTTCTTCAATCCGAACATAGCTCTGTCGAAGCTTCTTCCCAGCGATGGGAGAAAGAGTATGGTCAGGGTACACGTGCCGGATATCTCTCCCGTTGAGGGATCGTTCTGAATCGTGCTCTGAGCCGCCGCCGCTTTCGGCATCTTCTCGGCTGCCGGTTTCGATACCTCCGTCTTAGCCTGAGCTTGGGCCTGAGTCGATCTCTCGCCGGTCGACGTGGTCTGCTGGGTTGTGGCGGCACATCCCAAAAAGATCGCGATGATACCCAGCGACACGATATACAGGCAAATTCTTCTCATGTTTGAGACCTCCCATTCGTTTTCTACGGCTGATGCTATATCACCTGCCGTCGATCAAGTCAAGCGCTATGATTGTAGTGAACCCCATTTTTTGGACACATCCTCGCTCCTCGTTCCTAATCCGAATTCGCCTATAGATGAGGTTGAGGTCCTTTATCCTCTTAACCTAAACTTGTTCTGCTGGAGGTTGCGTCCCCCGGCCGGGAAAGCTATAATAATCCTGTCCGGTGAGAGGTGGTATGCGATGATATATAAATAGAAATTACGCAGCTTTTGAGAAGGCTTGATCCATAAGGGATTCTACCTTCTCAAGGTTGTCTCTTCCCCCATTTGATGAGGATTCAAATAAAG
>JAGGXZ010000026.1 GCA_021162805.1 Candidatus Poribacteria bacterium | reverse complement strand
TCCCGCCTGGCCCTGACCCTCTGGAATATCCTTTCGATCTCTATCCCTCTCTCCCTGAACATGCTCACCACTGCGGGGGCGATCATACCCTCTACGAACCTACCCCATTTCCCCGTCAGGCTATCTACGGCCGCTTTCAACCTTTCATCCGATCTTCTTAACTCCTCCCATCTTTTCTCATCCTCCACTCTCTGTTCTGCGACCTGTCTTCTGAACTCCTCCATCTGTTGTCTGAATCTTTCCTCGCTTTTCCTCAATTCCCTCATACCGGCCCAGAACTCCTCGCTAAGCCGTTTTATGGTCTCCATAACCTCCTGCTGGTCCATCCCTTTTTCACCCCCTTTCGCCGAAGATTGCCCTTCCGATCCTGACCATGTTCGATCCCTCCTCGATCGCCACCTCGAAATCGTCCGTCATCCCCATGGAGAGGTATCTCATCTCGATTCCAGGAAGTTCAGCAGCCTCGATCTCCTCCTTGATCCTACGAAGCATGATGAAGGAAGGGCGAGCTTTCTCCGGATCGTCCACAAGCGGCCCGATCGTCATGAGTCCCAGAACCCTGACGTGTTCCCTTTGGGAGGCCGCTTCCACAAGGCGTATTACCTCATCGGGACTTATCCCGTATTTGGTTTCTTCGCCGGAGGTGTTCACCTGAACCAGCACATCCGCCACTTTCTCCATTTGGGCGGCTCGTTTCTCTATCTCATCCAGCAATCTGAAGCTGTCGAGGGAATGTATCAGGTCGAACATGTTCAGGGCTTTTTTCACCTTGTTCCGCTGGAGGTGCCCCACCATATGCCATTTGACCCTATCCCCTATTTGGGCGATCTTCGGCTCCGCCTCCTGAACCCTGTTTTCGCCGATATCAGTTATCCCCGCCTCGATCGCCTCGAGGATTCTCTCAACCGGGAACGTCTTGCTGACGGCGACGATCCTTATCTGAGAGGGATCCCTCCCGGATCTCATCGCCGCCCTCTCGATCCTCTCCTTCACCTCTTCCACGTTATCCCTGATGCTCATGGTTATCTCCTCAGAATCATCTTTTTCAGAGCGCTGAGATTTTGTCAAACAAATCACCATCCAGATCATCCCAGGGCTTTTTTTATCCTCCCCATCGCCTCAGATAGCCTGTCGTCGGGAACGGTTAGGGATATCCTGATATAACCCTCTCCGTATTCGCCATAGGCCGATCCAGCTGAGACCACCACCGCTGCTCTTTCGAAAAGCATCGTCGTGAACCCTATTGAGCTCATCCCATCAGGCACCGGCATCCAGAGATAGAAGGTGCCTTTTGGCGGCGTGTAATCCCTCCACCACTCATACCGTCTGAGCGTATCCAGCACCATCTCACGTCGGCGTTCGTAAATCCGAAGCATCTTATCGATATTATCCCGGCATTCTTTAAGCGCCTTGATGCCAGCGAATTGGATCGGGTTGAACACGCCCGAATCGGTGTTCTCCTTCACCTTGGAGATGGCCGCTATCAGATCGGGATTGCCCATCGCCATCCCGATCCGCCATCCCGTCATGTTGAAGGGCTTTGAGAGCGAATTGAGCTCGATAGCTACGTCCTTAGCCCCAGGCGTGGAGAGGAAGCTTCTAGGCTTTTCGCCGTCAAAGACTATCTCGCTGTAGGGATTATCATAACAAACGGCAATATCATAGCTTCTGGCGAAATCCACCAGCTCTCTGAAGAATTCCTCAGTGGCGGTGGCGCCCGTTGGGTTGTTCGGGTAGTTCAGGTAGAAGGCAACCGCCTTCTTCGCCACATCCGAAGGGATGTCCTCGAATCTGGGGAGATACCCGTTTTCGGGTTTCAAAGGCACATGATACGGTTCGCCGTCGGCGAGATATATGCTCGCCCTGTAAGCGGGATATCCCGGATCGGTCATGAGAACGATGTCCCCTGGGTTGACAACGGCAAGGGCGAAATGGTGACATCCCTCCTTCGAGCCTATAAGAGCCAGCACCTCACTTTCCGGGTCAAGCTCAACGTTATATCTTTCGGCGTACCAATCTGCCACGGCCTTCCTGAAGGCCGGCATTCCCCTTTCCTCACCGGTGGGATATCTATGGTTGGCCGGATCGCGCGCCTGGACGCAGAGCTCCTCGATGACCGGCTGAGGTGTGGGGTCCACCGGATCGCCGATCGCCAGGCTGATGACATCTATACCCTTTGCCCTTGCCTCTGTGATTTTTTTTCGCAGCTCCATGAAAAGATAAGGAGGTATCCTGTTAAGTCTCTCTGCTATCTGCATGGGTTTCCCCTTGGCCTGAAGGTTTTCTCACTTCAACGATTTTATTATATCATGGGTGTTGGAAAAAAGGAAGGTTTCGCTCACCGGCTATTTCGTGAGCGAGGGAGCAATTTCAAGGAGGATATCAACTATCTTGCCGTCCCACTGCTTATCTTTCCCATCCTCCATTATCCGCATCACCTTTTCGAGCGGGAAGGCGGGGCGGTACACCCTGTCGGATGTCATGGCGTCAAACGCGTCGGCGACGGCCAGTATCCTCGCCTCCAGAGGTATCTCCTCCCCCTTAAGCCCGTCGGGATATCCGTTCCCGTCCACCCTCTCGTGATGATGCCTGACCCAAGGGACGATCTCCCTAAGAGGTGGGATCTCCTGAAGTATGGAGGCGCCTATGCTCGGATGCTCCTTGATCTTTGAGTAATCCTCCTCTGTGAGCTTCCCTTTCTTGTTCAATATCCAATCCGGCACGCCTATCTTGCCGATATCATGTAACAACCCTGCCACCCTCAGTTTATTCAGTTTCTCCTCGTCAAGTCCCATCCTTCTTCCGAGCAGGACGGAGATCTCAGCGACCCGTTCGGAATGACCGAGCGTGTAGGGATCGCGCGCCTCGACCGCCCTCGCAAGCGATCTGATGGTCGACTCGTTCAGAACGCGAAGCTCATCCATCACGGCGGCGCGCTGAAGAGCTATGGCGATGTCGTATCCCATCATCTGAAGCAATCTTACGTCCACGCGATCGAACTTGTCGTACTCGCTCATCGCGGATACGATCCCGACGATCTCCCCCTGTCCCTTGATGAGCAAGGCGTTGATGAAACCGTTGATCCTCTCGGGGAAGCGATCGGGGGCGGAGGAGGATACGACGGGAAGAGTGGGCAGATCGCTGAGGATGATTCCGCTTTCCCCGCCAAAAAAGGATAAGACCACAGGCTCGATCCTCCTTCTGATCTCGTTATCGATATGAAGTGGCACTTCCTCCTCGGGAACAAGCACGTATATTCCGGCCATCTCCTTAAACTTCGGCTCGGCGGGGAGTATGGTGAGCGAAACCACATCCGCTCCAAGGAGATCGGAGGCCTCCTCCAGGGAATAGCTTATTATCTCATCCGCCCTTTCCCTGCCGGCCAGCTCCTTACCTATCACCTCCAGGCGTTCAAGATCCTTCAGCGTGCGCCGCAACGCCTCACGATCCATGGCATTGGAGATGGCGATCGCCGCCTGATAGGTGAAAAGCTTCATGAACTGGATCGCCTTATGATCGAGCTTCGGCTCGTGTTTATAAGCCAGGGTCAGAAGCCCCACCAGCCTGTTGTTGACCGCCAGAGGCAGGTTTATCTGATACCTCTCCGGCTCAATCGGAGCGGGAAGTTCCGTCTCTGTCCCCATCACTACCTCCCTAACGATCTCCTCCCTTGGCACCAGCTTAATCCTGTCCCCTTCCTTCACGCCTGGGATGTTCTTCTGAAGTTTAACCTCCAACTCCTGTTTTTCCTCATCGAAGATCGCTATGACGAATCCGTCGGGGAAGAAATTATCGGATATGTAGTCGGCGATTCGTTCCAGCAGTTCCTTCAACGAGGCTATACCCGGAAGGGTGTGAAGCAAAACCGACATGTTCAACATAGCTGAAAGCTGAGAGCCGGTTATCCTCATCGCCTTTGCTGGAGTGAGCACCCCCTCCACGGCGGAGAGAAGCTGATTCAGCTCCACAGGTTTGGGGATGTAATCCGAGGCTCCCAGTTTCATAGCCTCCACGGCCTGGTTTATAGATCCGTATCCCGTGATGACGATCACGTCCATGGTTGGGAACCTGTCCTTGATCCGCCTCAGAAGCTCCATACCATCCATCACCGGCATCACCACATCGGTTATCACCAGATCGAATCGCTCACCTCTTTCAAGCAGCTTCCAGGCTTCATCCCCATTTGAACGGGTTTCCACCTTATATCCCTTGGTCTGAAGGGATTTCTCCAGGAAATCCCGCATTTCCTTGTTATCCTCAACAACGAGTATCCTCATATGAACACCTCACTGATTGTAGAACCATCTATGCAGCACCACTCCCTTTCCCCGCTCGATAGTATAGGGATATGGATGGTTGTCGAATTTTGAGATCCTGGACTTGACTATTCTGAAGGCGTTGGAGCCTATCCCCTGTTGCTGCATCTCGCCCCAATCCGGATAGAAGAGCTCTATCATCACGTCATAAGCGCCCATCATCCTGTTGAATTCCACGGTGGAGAGGATCTGGTCCAGCATCAGATCGAAGATAACCGCCCCTGCATTTCTGAGAAGTAGGTTCTTTCTGTGAATCATCTCAACGAATCTATTGGAATCGGGGCCTAAGGCGAGCGGGGTGAGCGAATCGGTCACCACCCTCAGCGGTTGTCCCAGTCTGCCGACCAACTTCATCATATAGAAGACAAATTCCTCAGGGTCCTGAATGTCTCCCAGTTCCTCCTCACCGGAGGGATCGGCAATGATGATCCTGTTCATCTTCTCGTACTCTTCGACGTCAAACCCAAGCTCCTTCATATTCCGTCTGGTGATGGAGGCGGGCACATCTAAAGACAGGATCAAGGCGTACTCCCCGTTTCGCAGTCCCTCCCATGCGAACTGATATGCTAAGACCGATTTACCCAGTCCGTGAAGTCCTTTGACCAGCCACGAGGTACCAAAACCTGGCGGCGGCTCCATCATGCCTTTGACAGGGGAGAAGTGGACCGTCCTATCTATTTCCCCTCCATATTTAGGCAGCATCTCCGGGACAAGTATCTCCAGGCCGTTATCGGTTATGCTCATCCTGTGCCTTCCTGAGAGATGTCTGGCGTTGCGGAGCTTATAGACCTCTATGTATCTGCGTCTCGTTAGCCCTTTAACCTCGGTGCTGAGGACGATCACTCCGTCAACGACCGTTTCCTCAACCCCAAACCTTGACAGCTTGGTGCTCTGATCGGCGGGGATATCGGTAACCAGAAATCCAATCGCCCCTGCTTTCCTTATCCCTTCGGTTATCTGAAATACCTTATCTCTACGTGAGACCTCATCCTGCACCCTGTAAAGCAGTATGGAGAGCGAATCTACGATTACCACATCCGGTTTGAACTCCGAAAGCTCCTTCAAAAGCAGTCCGATATGTGCGTCCGCGTTCACCTCGGTCTGGGGTACAGATATAACCTTTATCTCACCCTTCTCCATTTTCCCTCTCAGATCCCATCCGAAACTCTCAGCGAGGTCGATGAGATGTTCCTCCGTCTCCTCGAACGCCATGTAAAGCGTTCTATGATTTCCCTGTTGGGTCACATGATTTGCTATCTGGAGGCACAGGGTGGTTTTGCCCGAGCCGGATATCCCCGATATGATCATGCTCCTACCCCTCTTCATCGGCCCACCTAATAGCATATCCCACCCGGGTATATCGAGATGGATCACGCCGCTCTTGGGTTTGACGCCTTCCAATCTAACCTTAGCCGGAAAGAAGACGCAGCCCGAACCGGTTATCTCGAACGGGATAGGCTCATCGCATGGAGCAGCACCTCTCAGCTTCAGTACCCTCAAGTATCTCTTTGAGAGCGTTCCCTCCATCTCCGTGTAGAGGTAGAGTATGCCGTCCGCTATGGCGAACTCAGAGAGTGATCTCGTCTCCTCCTGGCTGTACTCTCCCACCAAAAAGCTCGTCACGCTCTCCACCGAAAGATAAACGCTCAGCGAATATGTGAACCTGCGGAACTCCTCCTCCGATGAACATAGATCCCTTATCGCCTTGAAGCTGTCTATAACCAATACCTCTGATTCGGTCTCCCTGACGAGCCTAATGATTTCGTCCGCAAGGCCTCCTATACCCTCCTTGCTCACATATCTACCTATATCCTTATACTCTATACTCTTCCCGAACAGATCCTCGTCGAAGAAGTCGAACTTCTGCATGTATCTGATCATCTTGAGGGCTGGCTCGGAGACGGTGGTCAAGTAAAGCGATCTCGCGCCTTTCTTCGCAAGATTGAACATGATCTGTTGCATGAGGATCGTCTTCCCCGAGCCGGGGGGACCTGCGATGATGTTTATCGAAAGCGAGGGCACCCCTCCGCCCAACGCCTCGTCCAACCCTTCGATGTCCAGCCTGATAACCTGATCCATCTCACACCTCCCCTTCCGTTAGCTCCTTAAGCCCGTTGATTTCCTGGAGAAGCCTATTTATCAGGATCTTGCCGGTCAATCTGGCCAGAATATGGAACAGGTTGACGATCAACCTTTTAAAACCTTCCTTTAGTAATTGGCGGCCGTGATTTGATTTAATCTCCTCCTTCAATCTTTCGAGACAGACGCCCTCCTCCGTTACCTCGATCGAGCTCATAAAACTGAACTCCCTTGAGGTGATCGAGACGGCTCGATCCATAATGGCTTTTAAACTCAACGTCCCCAGTATGGGAGCGATTCTGGTCCATATCTCGTCGATGAGGTCCTGATAGATATCGACTATCTCCTTTTTGACTTCGCGGTCAATTCTCTCCTCGATTTCCCTCTCTTTCAGATCACCCATGATTTTAACTCCTTAAGGTTATCCCCATTTTTTGGACAAAAAATAAAGGGAGTTAAGGTGTAAAACCAACTCCTCTTTGATCCCCATCTCATCTGTCTCCCTTATCTTATCACGAACTGCCATCATTTGCAATCTCATCTGGGTGTATAAAGGGCTTTTCAACGCTTCGAAATAGCCTCTTTTATAGACGACGAACCCGCTTTTACACGGATCAAGCTTTCCGCAGCCAGCTAATACAAACGCTCATATTATCGCTGAGTGTAGCAGAGGTTTTTAAAGCTACCGTCCGCCGCTTGACGGTCATTTGCTGTCATTAGGTCATTTGGCTTCGCCGTCATTAGAACGTTTAACGTTCCAACGTTCAACGTTCTAGCTACCTGACAGTTTTGGAGATGAGGTAGAGGTTGAAAGTCACAGCGCATAAAAGGGATAATACAGGAAAATCCCTTCAGGAGGTGTGCTGTGACGATCAATCAGATATATAATACCTTGCTTT
>JAGGXZ010000025.1 GCA_021162805.1 Candidatus Poribacteria bacterium | reverse complement strand
GACGGTTCCCCTGAGGTTGATGAGACAGATAAACGAGATACAGGACACAGAGGCGCTGAAGATGCTGCACAGGCAGGCCCTGAAGTCCTCATCTATCGAGGAGTTCCAGGAGAAAATGAGGCTGATAATAGGCTAAGGAGGGGATAGATCAGATGCCGAAAAGGGTTTCAAGGAGAGAATTTATCAAAAAAGCCGCTATAGGCGGCTTGGCAGCTTATGCTGCACCCGCGCTGATTAAAATAGGCGCCGCGGAGGAAACGTATCCCGACCTCGTCCTGGTCGAGGGTGATGATCCCGCCCAAATCGTCCGAAAGGCCGTCGAGACGATAGGGGGCATGGGGAGGTTCGTTAAAAAGGGAGACGTCGTTGCCGTCAAACCCAACATCGCCTGGAACAGGAGACCGGAACAGGCCGCCACCACCAATCCTGATGTGGTGGCCGAGGTCGTGAGGATGTGCCTGGAAGCCGGGGCGAAGCAGGTTAAGGTCTTCGACATCCCCTGTGAATCGCCCCGGATGACATACCGTCGCAGCAGGATAGAGAAGGCCGCTAAGAAGGCCGGCGCAAAGGTGATCTATCCGGACGAGAGAAAGATCAAAGAGGTGGCGATACCTGAAGGGGAGAACATCAAATCCTGGCCTATGTTCACCGAAGCTCTCGAGGCGGACGTATTGATAAACGTCCCGATAGCCAAGCACCATACCGCCGCGAGATTAACGATGGCGATCAAAAACCTGATGGGTATACTCGGCGGCGAAAGAGGGGCGTTACATCCTAACCTGCATCAGAATCTGGCCGACCTTGCCACCAGGATAAAACCAAATCTTGACATACTCGACGCCTACAGGATATTGATCGCACATGGTCCGACGGGCGGCAGCTTACAGGACGTGAGGTTGACCAAAAAGGTGATAGTGGGCACCGACATCGTGGCCGTCGACTCCCTCGGCTCGACCCTCTTCGGATTGAAAGGGGAGGATATCGGATATATAAGAAATGCTCACAGGATGGGTGTAGGGGAGATCAGTTTGGACAAGCTCAAGATCAGGAAGATCAGGATCTGAAGGGAGGACTTATGCTGGGAAAGATCAGAAGATGGCTCCTCAGAGCCATCACGTTGAGGCGAGCCGTTCAGCTCGGCTTCTTTTTTCTTTTCCTCTGGCTGATAATCAGGACGGTCTACATCTTCGAAGGTGAGGAGCCGATCGTGCCGAGGGATCTCTTTCTGAGATTCGATCCGCTGGCCGGATTTCTCACCTCTATATCCTCCCGATCCGGATCTGTGCTGGCCGAAAGGTTCATCTTCGCCATAGGGCTTACCGTTCTCACCTTTCTATTAGGTCGGTTTTTCTGTAATTGGATCTGCCCCTTAGGCACCACGCTCGATCTCGTGGACAGGATCATGCGTCCAAAGAGCAGAAAACCCAAGGGGGAGGTCCGCATAAAACACTCGCGAGGTTTGAGGAACTTCAAATACTACGTTTTGATCTTCCTCATCGCCGCCGCTCTCTTCAGCACGCAGCTCCTGTGGCTGATGGACCCGATAAGCATCGTGACCAGGAGCTATGGCATCCTGATCTATCCGTATCTGAGCAAGGTTATAGATCTGTTGCTCGGCCCTCTCTACCGCGTTCCTGTTGTAAACAGGATATCCGAGCCGATCTACGGTTTCCTCAGGGATAGATTCCTGCCCGAGGAACAGCCTGTCTTTCAGCTTCAACTCCTCTTCCTCCTGATCTTCGCCGCCATTCTGTTTATGGTCAGGTATCATCCCAGGTTCTGGTGTCGTTATCTCTGTCCTTTAGGCGCTTTTTTCGGTGCCTGCGCCAGGTTCAGCCTGATACGCAGGATCGTCGATCCCGAGAAATGCATCGATTGCGGCAGATGTCAGGAGGAATGCAGGATGGCGGCCATAACCGAAAACCCGAGAGGATATCATCCTCAGGAGTGCACGCTGTGTCTCACCTGCCAGTATGTATGTCCCACTGGCGCGATAAGCTTCAAGCTCGCCTCCCCCTTTAGAAAGGAGGAGAGGGAGTTCGCTCCTGAGGGGTTGGCTACATCCCGCAGGAATTTCATCAAAGCCGCCGCTTTGGGAGCCCTGGCGTTGCCCATAATGAAACTCAAGGTTCAGGAGAAGAGCTTCAATCCGTTTCTGATAAGGCCGCCGGGGGCACTTCCGGAGGAGCAGTTTCTGGACAAATGCATCCGATGTGCCGAATGCATGAAGGCGTGTCCGACGAACGCACTTCAGCCCGCCCTGTTTCAGGGAGGGGTGGAGGCGATCGGAACGCCCATAATCGTGCCGAAAGTCGGATACTGCGAATACGAGTGCAACACCTGCGGCCAGGTCTGCCCGACTGGCGCCATAAGGAAGTTGTCGATGGAGGAGAAGCAGAAGTTCAAGATGGGCACGGCGTATATCAACAAGAACAAGTGCTATGCATGGAACGAACATATAAACTGCCTGGTCTGCGAGGAACACTGCCCGGTGCCCGAAAAGGCGATCAAGTTCTGGGAGACGGAGGTCTTCGAACAGAAGACCAATAGGAGGATCAAGGTGCTTCTCCCATATGTGGTGACCGATCTCTGCATCGGATGCGGCATATGCGAGAACAAATGTCCGATCGCGGAGGAGCCCGGGATAAGGGTCACGGCGAGGGGGGAGGTCAGGCATAAGGAGAGATATACCGGAAACAGAGGAGTCTAGGAGGCGATAGCATGGAGAGGATATATCTCGACCACAACGCCACAACGCCTGTTCATCCTGAGGTTCTGGAGGCGATGCTTCCCTATTACAGGGATAAGTTCGGCAACGCCTCCAGCGTCCACTCATACGGGCGTGAGGCTCGAGAGGCGATAGATGAGGCACGCGAACAGGTGGCGGAGCTGATCGGCGCCGATCCGAGGGAGATAGTCTTCACGAGCGGCGGGACGGAATCCGATAACTTCGCCATCAAAGGTGTGGCTTTTCTCAACAAGGATAAGGGAAACCACATAATCACCTCGGCCATCGAACACCACGCCGTGCTCAACACATGTAAGTATCTGGAGAGGAAGGGATTTGAGGTGACATATCTGAGGGTGGACGAATACGGAGTGGTGGATCTGAACCAGCTCGTCGACTCGATAACCGATAGGACCGTACTGATAACGATCATGCACGCGAACAACGAGATCGGCACGATTCAGCCGCTTGAGGAGATCGGAAGGATCGCCAAGGAGAGGGGAATCCCGCTGCATACGGACGCCGTTCAGACCGTCGGGAAGATCCCCCTCAGTGTGGATGAGCTTCAGGTTGACCTGCTATCGCTCTCGGGCCATAAGATCTACGGTCCGAAGGGCGTGGGCGCTCTCTACGTCCGCAGGGGGATGAGGCTTGAGAAGCTCATCCACGGCGGACATCACGAACGGAACAGGCGGGCCGGAACCGAGAATGTGCTCGGGATAGTGGGACTCGGTAAGGCCGCCCAGCTCGCCCTCAAAAATATGGATCGGGAGAGGGAACACCTCTGGAAGCTCTCCGAAAGGCTCAAAGAGGGGATAATGAAAAGGGTGAAATTCGTCCGTCAGAACGGGCATCCTCAAAACCGAATCCCAAACACGGTGAACCTCTCCTTTGAGTTCGTCGAGGGCGAGAGCATCGTTCTGGGACTGGACATGCATGGGATATGCGTCTCGACCGGATCGGCCTGTACCTCCGGATCGCTCGAGCCGTCCCACGTTTTGATGGCCTTGGGGGTTCCGCCGGAACTCGCTCACGGCTCGGTCAGGTTCTCCCTCGGCTCAGGCAACACCGAGGAGGAGATGGATTACACGATCGAAAAGGTGGCCGAGGTGGTCGAGAGGCTTAGGATGATGTCGCCGCTTTACGCCGATGCCATGAGAAAACGGAGGTGATAGTCATGGATACATCCATGAGCGGTGAGGACGCTGAACTTGTGGAGAGAATACGCCAGATCAAACGCCAGAAAGGCGATGAGCTGGTGATACTTGGACATCACTATCAGCGTAGGGAGATAGTTGAGCTTTCGGATTACCGCGGTGATTCCCTTCAACTTTCCCGAAACGCCGCCGAACGGAAGGATGCCAGATATATCGTGTTCTGCGGCGTCAGATTTATGGCCGAAAGCGCAGCTATCCTGGCCGGCGAAAATCAGGTGGTCCAACATCCCGAACCGACCGCCGGCTGTCCGATGGCCGATATGGCCGATCTGGAGGACGTGGAGAGGGCATGGGCGCAGATAACGGAGATCTGCGGGCAGGACAGGGTTATCCCCGTCACCTACGTCAACTCCTCCGCCGACGTCAAGGCGTTCGTGGGAAGACACGGAGGGGCTACCTGCACGTCGTCGAACGCCCTGAAGCTGTTCGAATGGGCCTTCTCCCAAAAGGAGAAGCTCTTCTTCCTGCCCGATCAACATCTCGGCACGAACACCGCTAACGTGATGGGGATACCCAGGGATGAGAGGATCGTCTGGGATTTCACCCAGCCTGAGCTGGGTGGTAACAGCGAGGAGGAGATCAGAAGGGCGAAGTTGATCCTCTGGAGCGGCCACTGCCACGTGCATATCTGGTTCACGGTCGATCACATCCTGAGGGCCAGACGGAGATATCCCGATGGCAAGATCGTGGTTCATCCTGAATGCGTGGAGGATGTGGTCAATCTCGCAGATTATAACGGCTCCACGGCCTTCATCGTCCGGTTCGTCGAGGAGGCTCCCGCCGGCTCAACCACGGTCATAGGCACCGAGATAAACCTTGTCAGCCGGTTGGCCTATGAGAATCCGGACAAAACCGTCGTCGAACTTTCCAGATCGCTTTGTCCGAACATGTACAAAATCAACCTACGCGACCTCCTTTACACGTTGGAACACCTGGGCGAGGTGAACGTGGTGAAGATATCGGATGAGGTCAAGCATTACGCCGGCCTTGCGATCAACAGGATGCTCGAAGCCACGGCCAAATAACGGTAAATGGCTGAGTATAATCTGAGATGTCATGGGATAAAGGAAGGGCTGAAAATGAACGAATTTCTCATCCGGAATGGGGAGAGGGTGGTGTTCATCGGCGATAGTATAACTGACGCCGGCAGGGATGGGGATCCGAACGGTCTGGGATATGGCTACGTCTCGATCATCGCCACCCTCACCACCGTCGCCTATCCCGGCAGAAAGATCCAGTTCATCAACAAGGGGGTCAGCGGCAACCGGATCGTCGAACTGAGGGAGAGATGGCAGGAGGATGTGATAGATCTGAAGCCCGATTGGGTATCCATATCTATCGGCATAAACGACGTGTGGAGGAGATTCGACGGACGGCCTCATATGGCGGTACCCCTCAACGACTTTATCGCCATCTATCGCACACTGATCGAGGAAACCCTCAGGTTCACGCGGGCGAACCTGATCCTGATGGAGACGTCGGTCATCGGTGAGGAGCTGGGGAATTGTCCCAACAGGGTTTTATCGTCCTATAACGAGGCCATCAGGGGATTCGCCAGAAACTATGATGCGATACTGGTTCCCGTAAACAGGGCTTTTAGGAGGGCGATCCTCTCCAGACCCGGGTTCAGATGGACGGAGGATGGCGTTCACCCCAATCCTTATGGTCACGCGCTGATCGCCCTCACATGGCTTAAAAGCTTAGGGTTTGAGGTGTGATGAGGTTCATAACCGAGGAGCGAAATCCCAGGTCTAAGGGGATCGACCTTCGCAGCGTGCCGGAGATAATCGATATCTTCCTCCAGGAGGAGGAGACCATGCTGGAGGCCGTGAGGAAGCAGCGAGAGGAGATCGCCCGGGCGGTGGAGATGGTGATCGATACCTTCAAGGGGGGCGGCAAGCTCTTCTACGTCGGGGCGGGCACGAGCGGCAGGCTGGGCGTGTTGGACGCCTCCGAATGTCCGCCCACCTTCGGCACAGACCCCTCCATGGTTCAGGGGATAATCGCCGGCGGATATCAGGCGCTTCACAGGGCGGTCGAGGGGGCGGAGGATCATCCCGAGGACGGTGCCGCGGCCATCAGAAACCACTGCGTCACCTCCAGGGATGTGGTCATCGGCATAGCTACCGGCGCCAGAACGCCTTTCGTCCTAGGCGCCCTCAAGGAGGCACATCGGATAGGCGCAAAGACCATCTTCCTATGCTGCACCCCTCCGCTTGAGGAGACCAGGGAATACGTCGATCACTTCATCACGCCGATCGTCGGACCGGAGATCATCACCGGATCCACCAGGCTGAAGGCCGGAACTGCCACAAAGCTCATCCTCAACATGATCACCACCATCTCCATGATCAGGCTCGGCAAAGTATATGACAACCTGATGGTGGACGTTCAGGCATGGAATCTGAAACTGGTCGATAGAGCCAAGAGGATAATAGGGGAGCTTACGGGCGTGGATTATGAAACCGCCGGACGGTTTCTCTCCATGGCAGGCGGCAGCGCTAAGACGGCGATCGTCATGATCAGAAGAAAGGTTGACAGGGAAACGGCAGAGAGATTGCTCGAGGAGGCAGAGGGAAATCTGAGGAAGATCATTCGATGAGGCATAGGGGTGCAAGGCCTTGTGCCCCTGCAGTTTATCGGAGATCTTGACCTGATAATCACCCTTTGCTATACTTCAAGTTGATATCCACTCGGGAGGGAAATATGTCGGAAATCAAGGCTGAGGTTCTCAAAATAGCTCAGGCGGCCAGAAAAGCCGCCGCTAAACTGGCTAATGTCTCCTCCGATGTTAAGAACACCGCCCTTCTGATAATGTCAAACAATCTGCTTGAAAAGGCGGAGGAGCTGAAGGAGGCCAATAGGAAGGACGTGGAGACGGCGAGGGAAAAGGGGTTATCTCAGGCGTTTATCGACAGGCTGACGCTGACCGATAAGCGAATAGCCGAGATGGCGGATGGACTGAGGCAGATAGCCGCCCTGCCTGATCCCGTCGGGGAGATCACCAGGATGTGGCGACGGCCAAACGGGTTGTTGATAGGAAGGATGCGAGTGCCGATAGGGGTTGTGGGGGTCATATATGAGTCGAGGCCGAACGTCACCGCGGATGCCGCTGGGCTGTGCGTCAAATCCGGAAACGCCGTCATACTCCGCGGGGGATCAGAGGCGATTAACTCCAATCTGGCCATCGCCGGAATACTCGAGGATGCAGCCGCAACGGCCGGATTACCTGATAATTGCATTCAGATGATCAAGACCACCGACAGAGAAGCTGTTATGACGATGCTGAAGCTGGATGAATACATAGATCTGATCATACCTCGCGGAGGGAAAGGGCTTATAAGAACGGTGGTGGAGAACTCCTCCGTTCCCGTTGTCAGGCATGAGGAGGGGATCTGTCACGTGTATGTGGATGAATCCGCCGATCTGGAAATGGCCGTAAATATCTGCTTCAACGCCAAGGTTCAGCGCCCCGGAACCTGTAACGCCATGGAAACTATGCTGGTGCACTCTAAGATAGCACCTGAGTTTCTGCCCAGGATGTGCAGGAAATTCCTCGACGCGGGCGTAGAGCTCAGAGGGTGTGAGAGAACACGTCAGATCTGCTCGGACCTGGAGATCACCCAAGCGGCCGAGGTGGATTGGTACACGGAATATCTGGATCTGATCCTCTCCATCAGGGTTGTCGATAGCCTCGATGAGGCGATAGATCATATCATGACCTACGGCTCGCATCACTCCGACGCCATCGTCACACGGAACTATCAAAACGCCCAGAGGTTCATAAACGAGGTGGATTCGGCGGCCGTCTACGTGAACGCCTCAACAAGGTTTACGGACGGATATCAGTTCGGACTGGGCGCCGAGATGGGCATAAGCACACAGAAGCTCCATTGTCGTGGCCCGATGGGATTGGAGGATCTGACCACGCAGAAATACATCATCTACGGCAACGGACAGGTTCGAGAATGAAGATAGCGATAATGGGGGGAACGTTCAACCCGATACATATAGGACATCTGATAAGTGCGGAGGAGGTTCACGACCATTTCGGATTCGACATCGTGATATTCGTCCCGGCCTCCGTTCCCCCTCATAAAAGCGGACCGGAGATAATAGATCCGATCCATAGATACAACATGACCGCCCTCGCCATAGAGGGCAACCCGCATTTTCAGATCTCCAAGGTGGAACTTGACCGGGAGGGCCCCTCATACAGCGTGGATACGGTAAGGGAGTTCAAGAGGCGATACGGCGAGAGGACGGAGATCGCCTGGATAATAGGTTCAGATCTGCTGCCTACCCTTACGACGTGGAAGGATTATGAGCTATTTCTGAGAATCTGTAAGCTTATAGTCACGACCAGGCCGGGATATAAGCCGAAGGACGTGCCGAAATCGATCCTCGATCGCGTCATCTTCTTCCAGATCACCGCCGTTGACATCTCATCCTCCGAGATAAGGAGGAGAGTCAGGGAGGGACGTTCCATCAAGTATCTGGTGCCTAAAAAAGTTGAGGATTACATCTATCAGCATTCCCTCTACGGTGAGAGGGAGATGTGAAGGGGTGAGATCCGATGAAGGTCGTAAGGCTTAAGTGCCCGGTGTGCGGCAGGGAGTTTGAGGCGAGGTTCTCCGGCCCCCATGATCTTCCACCCGGATTCCCGTTCTGTAGCCCCCGATGTAAGCTTATAGATCTGGGAAGATGGCTCAGCGAGGAGTATAAGATCAGCGTTCCGCTTCCAGGGGCGGAGTCACTGAGCGAGGGGGAGAAAAAGTTATTGGTCAAAGCGTTCACAGCGGAGGACGATCCAGATGGATTTTTCGAGGGAGAAGATCATCGAGAAGCTGAAGGAGATGCTTGATGAAGAAAGGTTCACTCATTCGCTCGCCGTCGCCGAGCTGGCCGCCAAGCTCGCCGAAAGACATGGTTACGACCCGGCCAAAGCCGAGCTTGCCGGCCTCGTTCACGATTGCGCCAAATGCATGTCCCCAGCGCTGCTTATCAAGAAGATATACGAGTACGGGGTGGAGCTGGATGAGATAGAGAAGAGATATCCGGCGCTGTGGCATCCCATCGTCAGCGCATATGTGGCCAGGGACAAGTTCGGCGTGGAGGATGAGGAGATCCTGAGGGCGATCAGACTGCACACCACCGGCGACGGGGAGATGAGCCTGCTGGATAAGATCATCTACATCGCTGATTACGCCGACCCGACAAGAGGATACCCGGAAAGCGATAAGGTGAGGAGGCTGGCCTTTAGAGATCTGGACGAGGCGTTGCTGGAGACGTCTAAACAGAAGATAATCTATGTGCTCGGCAAGGGCAGGGTGATGATTCATCCCAGGACGGTCGCCGCCCATAACAGCGCCGTGGAGGCGGTGACGTCTCAGATTCGAGGAGGTTGATCGCTTGCCTGAAAATCAGGACTCATACGCCTTGGCGGAGCTGGCCGCTAAGGCCGCTCTTGATAAACTCGCATATGACGTCATAATCGTCGATCTGAGGGATCACAATACCTTCACCGATTTCTTCGTCATATGCTCCGCCAACTCCGAGATACATCTGGAGAGTATATGCCGTGGGATCGAAGATGAGCTTGAGAGACACGATATGAGACCCTATCACCGTGAGGGGCCGCCGAAGACGAGCTGGGTCGTTCTGGATTACATCGACGTGGTCGTTCATGTCTTCCTGGAGGAGGCGAGGGAGTTCTATCAGCTCGAGAGGCTCTGGGCTGATTCGCCCATGATAGAGCTCGGCGGCGAGCCCCCTGAGGAGAGGGAACCGGAGGAGATACCTCTGGAGTTTGATATCGAAGAACTTATTGGGGAATTTGAGGAGGAATAAAAGGTGACTGGGAAGGTCAGAGAGAGGATCGCTCGAGCGATAGAACAGGCGATAGATAAGGCTATATCCCAGGGCGTTATTCCGGAAGTCCAGATCCCCAAGGTGAAGCTGGAAAGGCCGCGTGATGAAAGATTCGGCGATCTGGCCTGTACGGTCGCCCTGGAACTCGCCAGTCGAATTAAAACCCAGCCCAGAAAAGTGGCGGAGGAAATCGTCTCGCGGATGGATTCCGCGGACGGACTGATAGAGTCAGTCGAGATAGCCGGACCTGGATTCATAAACATAAAGCTTTCAAAGGGCTGGCTCGAGAACCTCCTGCGCCAGATAACCTCACAAAAGGAGGATTTCGGCAGATGCGACCTGGGTAAAGGGAAAAAGGTCCAGGTCGAGTTCGTCAGTACCAACCCCACCGGCCCGCTTAACGTCGTAAACGGAAGGGCTGCTTCAGTGGGTGATTCCCTGGTCAACATCCTTCAGGCTGTTGGGTATGATGTCACAAGGGAGTTCTACATAAACGATGCAGGTGGCCAGGCCTATAGGCTCGCAAAATCGATCGAGGCCCGATATCAACAGCTCATAGGTAACGACGTCCCCTTTCCTGAGGACGGATACAAGGGGGAATACGTCACGGAGCTTGCCAAATCACTGATCCAGGAACGTGGCGATGATCTAGCTCGAATGGACGAGAGGGAGCGGCTGGAGCTGTTCAGGGAGATCGGATGCGCCAGGATGGTCGAGTGGCAAAAACGGGACCTCGAGCGGTTCAGGGTCTTCTTCGACGTCTGGACCAGCGAGAAGGCGATAAGGGATTCCGGGAAACCCGAGATGATACTGGAGAGGCTGCGGGAAAAGGGTTATCTTTATGAGAGGGACGGCGCTGTCTGGTTCCGATCGACCGATTTCGGCGACGATAAGGACAGGGTCCTCATAAAGAGCGACGGCGAATACACCTATGTTGTGCCGGATATCGCCTATCACTACGACAAATTCGAGCGGGGCTTCGATAGGGTTATAGATATCTGGGGACCGGATCACTACGGATACATCGTCAGGCTCAAAGCCGCCATCCAGGCGATGGGGATAGATCCCGAAAGGCTTCAGATCATGATCGTTCAGATGGTCAGGTTGGTCCGCGGCGGCCAGTCCGTCAAGATGTCCAAGCGGAAGGGCGAGTTTATAACCCTGGCGGATCTATTGGATGAGCTCGCCGAGACGGTTGACGAGAGGTTTGCTGTGGACGTTGCCCGATTCTTCTTCGTCATGCGCAGCCATTCGACCCATCTGGATTTCGATATGGATCTGGCGATCAGCCAAGCCAACGACAATCCGGTCTTCTACATCCAATACGCCCACGCTCGTATCTGCAGCATATTCCGCCAGGCGGCCGAGCGCGGCATAGAACGATGGCCCATAGAGCGGGTGGATCTATCGCTCCTGGGCAACGATGAGGAGGTCTCACTGATGAGATCTCTGGCCCAATATCCCGAAGTTATCCTCGGCGCTGCCCAGTCACTTGAACCCCATCGGATACCCTATTACCTTCTGGATCTGGCCACCAGGTTCCACGCCTTCTACGATAGACACCGCGTCCTGGATAGGGAGAATATGCCTTTAACCCAGGCCAGGATGATATTGGCCGATGCAGTTGGCCAGGTGATCCGCAACGGGCTTTCCCTTCTAGGCATAAGGGCGCCGGAGAGGATGTAAGCCCTTCTATCTCGAAGCCCGATTATCGAAAACCCTCAAAGACTTGACAAACTCTCCTTCCGATGTTATAATTAGCCTAGCCTAACATTTTTAGTCCAAGCGACAGGTGAGACGGATGGAAGCCTTAACTCCCAGTCTTGAGGATTATCTTGAGGCGATCTGGGTCACGGGGCTTAAAGAAAAGGTCGTAAGGGTGAAGGATCTCGCTGAGAAATTGAGGATCAAGCCCCCTTCGGTGGTCGGCGCCCTTAAGACCTTGCAGGAGAAGGGGCTCGTGGTGCATGAGCGATATGGGTATGTCGAGTTGACCGAGAGGGGAGCCTCCGTCGCAAGGGAGATCTACAGAAGGCACAAAACCCTCTACCGGTTCTTCAACGAGGTACTAGGGCTGCCTCCGGAGACGGCGGGGACGGACGCTTGCGCCATAGAGCACCATATCAGCGCCGAAGGACTGGAGAGGATGCTGGCTTTCATTGAGTTCATCGAGGAGTGCCCGGAAGGAGAGCCTCTGTGGCTCACGAGCTTTCACTATTTCATCGAGACGGGCCAAAGACCCGAACATTGCCCGAGAGGTGGAAGCATGAGTGGGATAACGCTTAGGGAGCTTAAGCCGGGTGAGAAGGGAGAAATCCTGAAGCTAAGGGGCGAAGGCCCGGTCAAAAGAAGGCTATTGGACATGGGGATCGTCCTCGGCGAAACGGTCGAGGTGATCAGAGTCGCACCCTTGGGAGACCCGGTGGAGGTCAAGGTGAAAGGGTATCACCTCTCCCTCAGAAAGGAAGAGGCCGAATCGGTGATCGTGGAAAGGAAGTCATGATACCTCTATCTATGGTGGGGCGAGGAAGGGTGAGAGTGGTGAACGTCGCCGGCGGCAGAGGGATATTACACAGATTGATGGAGATCGGCGTTAGGCCCGGCGACGTGGTGGATGTGCTTCAAAACGGCCCCGGTCCGGTTATAATCGCTAAAGGTAACCTGAGGATCGGGATAGGATTCGGCATGGCACATAAAATCCTCGTTGTTCCCGAAAGATGAAGGAGGAGATGGGATGAATTCCATTACCATCGCCCTGGCGGGCAACCCAAACTCCGGCAAGACCACCGTTTTCAACGCGCTGACCGGATCGCACCAACGCACGGGAAACTGGCCCGGCGTGACGGTGGAACGGAAAGAGGGGGAATATCAGCACGGCGATACAAAGGTAAATGTGGTAGACCTGCCCGGAACATATGGCCTGAGCGCCTACTCGATAGACGAGAAGATCGCCAGGGATTACCTCGTGACCGAAAACCCGGACGTGGTGGTGACGATCGTCGACGCCTCCAACCTGGAGCGCAATCTCTATCTGGTGATCCAGCTGTTGGAGTTGGGACAGAACGTGGTGGTGTGTCTGAACATGATGGATCTGGCACGGAAAAGCGGGATGGAGATCGATCATGAAAGACTATCAGAACTTCTCGGTGTACCCGTGGTTCCGACGGTAGCACATAAAGGAGAGGGAATAGAGGAGCTCAGAAGAGCCGTGCTGGAGGCTGCTGAAAGGAGAGACCTGGATCAGTCCTCCAGGACGGTCAATTACGGCGAAGAGCTGGAAAGAATCATAGGGGAGATCGGAGAGATCATATCGCAGATCAAAACCCCGTATCCCCCACGCTTCGCCGCCACCAAGCTGCTTGAGGGTGATCCCGATATGGAGGAGCTGATACCAGGCGAGATGAAGGCGAGGGTGGACGAAATACTGAAGGATGTGGAGGAGAAGATCGGGGAAGATGTGGAGACGTATCTCGCTGAGAGACGATATGGATTTATCCACGGGCTCGCCAGGGAGTGTGTCAGACGAAGGCCGAGCCTGGGAGGAAAGATCTCCTTCTCCGACAGGGTGGATAAGGTCGTGACCAACAGGTTCCTGGGAATACCGATCTTCCTCTTCTTCATGTGGCTCTCCTTTCAACTGGTCTTCAAGCTCGGCAACCCGATAGCGGATCTGATAGATGCCGGATTTGGACGGCTCAGCGGTTGGAGCAGCTCCGCCTTGGAGGCTATCGGGGCGCCGGGATGGCTCGGATCATTCATCGGCGACGGTCTGATAGCGGGCGTCGGCTCCGTTCTGGTCTTCCTGCCCAACATCATGCTCCTATTTTTGATCTTCGGCTTCCTGGAGGATTCGGGATACATGGCGAGGGCGGCATTCGTGATGGACAGGGTGATGCATGCGCTGGGGCTGCACGGCAAATCCTTCATACCGATGCTTCTGGGCTTCGGCTGTAACGTGCCCGCCATCATGGGAACCAGGATACTCGAGTCGAGGAAGGACAGGATATTGACCATACTGGTTAACCCGTTGATGAGCTGTTCGGCGAGGCTGCCCATCTATATGCTATTCGCAGGCGTGTTCTTCGCGAGACATCAGGGATTGGTGGTTTTCTCGCTCTATCTTCTGGGGATCGTCCTCGCCGTTCTGGTCGCCCGCATCTTCAAATCCCTTTTCTTCAAGGAGGAGGTCGCCCCCTTCATCATGGAGCTCCCGCCCTACAGGATGCCGACACCGAAGAACGTGATATTTCTGATGTGGACGCGGTCGAGCATGTTCCTGAGAAAGGCGGGGACGGTGATCCTGGCAGGGGTGATTCTGATATGGCTGCTGGCCTCCCTGCCGCCTGGTGTGGAGTACGGAAGCTCACAGAGCTTGATAGGAAGGCTCGGACACATCCTCGCCCCGCTTCTGGCTCCGGCCGGATTTGGGTTCTGGCAGGCTGCTGTTGCCCTTACCTTCGGGATAATGGCCAAGGAGGTCGTCGTGGGAACGCTCGGCACCCTCTACGGCGGGGAGGAGCATCTGAGGACGGCACTGGCACATAGCTTCAACCCGCTTTCGGCCTATGCCTTTATGGTGATGAGCCTGATCTATATACCGTGCATCGCCACCATAGCCGTGATCAAGCGTGAGGCCGGATGGAGGTGGGCGGGGCTCGCTGTAGGTTACTCGCTCGCTCTGGGGTGGCTCGTCGCCGTGATTATCTATCAGGTGGGAAGAATATTCTAGTCTATCTTTGCGGCCGGCTTCGGCCAGCCGCAAATTTTTTTGAACCTGCAAGTTAGGCAAGACTAACTAAGTTGGATTAGGCAAATTGGGGATAACCCAAAATCAAACGGAGAGGAGGCAGCTTCTGATGTTAAAGGGTGTTTTCAAACCGGCCTTAGCGTTTCCACTCTTCCTCGTCCTTTTGTGTGGATGCGCTGAGGAGAAGGAGGAAGTCGAGGCCTTACCGGTCTTCCAGCACATGATAGACGCCTCAAGCAAGGAGGCGTGGGCGTATTTCAGCCTCTCATCAGGAAGCCCCGTCACGATTTCCAACCCCACTACATCAACAGAGTGGGATATCGGTTTCCAGAGGTTCAAGATCAGGGTGAACTGTGGAACGAGCGGACCGGGGAAAGGAGGAGTTGTGAACATGGGAGCGGTGGATTTCGACTCCGTCACGACCGCACCGACGGAGGGTTACGTGGTGGATGAGATGCTGAAGTGGGAACATCCCGGTATGCCGCCCATCGAATACAGCGGCAACCCTGCCATGAAGGATTGGTATGAGATGAAGGGAGGGATGCCTCCCCTCCTCGTCTCGAAAAAGGAGGTGTTCGTGATAAGAACGGCAGACGGTAAATACGCGAAGATGCAGATTTTAGACTACTACGATAAGGAAGGGCGCAGTGGGTTTATCACCTTCAAATATGCCTATCAGCCCGATGGGACGACTAACCTGAAGACTAAATAACCCAAGGAGATGTGAAGATGTTTAAAAGGAGGGTTTTGATCCTAATAGCCGCTCTCCTGATCTTCCCGACGGTAGGGTTCGGTCATACCATGTGGCTGAACCTTTCCGACTATTACCCTGTGGTGGGAGGAGGAAGCGTCGCCTACTTCGGATGGGGACATCGCTTCCCCGTTGATGACCTATTTGACTCGGAGAGATATTTGAAGAGCTTCTATCTGATCAGCCCTTCCGGTCAGACCAAGGAGCTCAAACCCAACCCGGGCGGTTTCGGTGCTACGGAGCTTCGGTTTCCGATGGAAGGCACGTATATACTCGCGGCCGAGATGAAGCCCGGTTTCTACACGATGTATCTGGAGGAGGGTAAAATACATCACAAAGCGGCTCCCAAAACAGGTTTGAAGAACGTCATCCTCAGCTCATATTACGAACAGTATGCCAAGGCGATAATAAGCGTCGGCAAGGGACCGGACTCCCTCTCCAGACCATTAGGGCATAAACTTGAGATAATCCCCCTTGAAAACCCCGCAAATCTCAAAGGGTGTGGCGGACATTTCATGACCGTTCAGGTTCTGTTCGACGGGAAACCGCTGAAATACTGCCGTGTGCTGGCCACTTACAACGGATTTTCCACAGGCGATGATTTCGCTTACGCCACGACCGCCGACGGAAGGGGAAAGGCGAGGATAAGGCTCATCCACTGGGGGCAGTGGATGATCAAGGTGAACCACAAGGTGCCCCCGACGGAGGAGCTGAGGGATAAATGTGATTCTCTTTCCTATACGGCCACTTTGACGTTTGAAGTGAGGTAGGGGCGCATGGCGTTGCGCCCCCAAATTAACCTTGAGGAGGATAACGATGAGCAGGGTCGTCTCAATATGGTTCGTCATCACACTCTTCTTCGTTCATCCACTCGCCCTGGCGGATGAACAGACGGATGAGGTTAAAATGGAAGAGATAATCGTCACCGCCACTAAAACGAGCCATCCTCTTGAGGATACACCTGTCCCGGCGGTAGTGGTTGACGGAAAGGAGATGAAGAGACGTAACGCCTTAAATGCCGGGGAAGCGCTGAGATACCTCCCGGGCATCCACCTCGACACGTACCTCGCCCCTATGACAAGGGACGCCCTCAGGATTCAGGGGTTGCCTTCAAGATACACGCTGATTCTCCTCGATGGGGAGAGGATAACAGGGCGCCACCCTTTAACCCTGATCCCGGCAGATGCTATCGAGAGAGTAGAGGTGGTAAAAGGGCCTTCTTCCGTTCTCTACGGTAGCGATGCCGTGGGCGGGGTATGCAACATAATCACCAGATCCCCATCTCGTAAACCCTCCTTGAACGGAACTTTCTCCTACGGAAGTTACGGTTCAAAGACGTTCTTCTTAACTCATGGCTGCAGCTTTGGAAGAATTGGATATCTGATCTCAGCGGCGGCGAACAGGCTGAAGGGAAAGGAGGAAATAAGTTGGTGTAACGCTGAGAATATCCTTATGAAGCTTAAATGGGAAAAGGATAAACAGGGCATCTGGACTCTGAGGGGAGGATTCCGCAGGGAGAAGCTCGCCTTCTGGAAGGAGAGGAAATTCGATTTAGGGTTAAAGGGAGATCTCGATCTGCCGAGCCTTCCCAAGCTCACGTTGAAATACCACAGCATCTTCTACCATGATGAGGTCCGCGTCGGAGGGGCGCCGAAGCCGACTCTTACAGATGAGATGGAAAACCGATTTGAGATGCAAATGACGCGAAACCTAACCAAGAACCATCTTCTCACATCGGGGATGGAGATGCTTCATGATAAAATTGAGGGTGGGGATCTGCCCGCTGAAAAGAGGCATTTCATGATAAGCTCATATCTGCAAGATGAGATAAGCCTTGGAGCCCTTTCCCTGCTCCTCGCCGGAAGGTTAGACTATCACTCGGTATGGGGGAGCCATTTTAATCCTAAGGTGGCTTTCCTATACAAGCCTACCGATTGGCTTCTCCTTCGAACATCCATCGGTAAAGCGTTTAAGTCACCGACGTTCAAGCAGCTCTACCGTAAAACACGCCATGGGCGTGGCGGACGAGGAGGACGTGGGTTTTGGATAAAAGGGAACCCGGATCTCCTGCCCGAATCGTCAAACGGTTATAACGTCGAGCTGGAGGCGAGGGGCGGAAGCTTATACGGAAAGGCATCCCTGTTCAGGAATGATCTCAGGAATATGATCCAGGGGTTCTGGCTCAAGCGAGGTGAGATCTACTCATATCGGAACATCGGGAAAGCGCTCACGCAGGGAGCTGAGATGGAGATAGAGTGGAAACCCCTCCGTTATCTCTTCGGAGCGGTGAGGTATACCTATCTGAGGACGAAGGACAGGGAAACCGGTAAAGAGTTCACTTACAGCCCGCATCACAGGGCGAATGTTGAGATAAGCTGCTCCATCGAGAGGTTGGGTCTTAGCGTCACACTGGTGGAGGAGTATGTCGGAGCCAGGTTTGGGTATAGGGAGAAAAAACTCCCCTCATATTTGCTGACACATCTAATGGTTAACCAGAGCATATTGAAAAAAGGCTCTCTATTTTTCACGATAAACAATCTATTTGGGACGAAATATGAGGAGATGTTCTCCAGTGAGGAAGGTATAAAGTTCAAAACCGGGTTAACCTTTAAATTCTAAGCATGAAGGGGGATGCATGCTATGAATAGGTTCGCAAGCTCGTTCTTGATCTCCGTTGCAGCCCATCTCATTTTGCTATCTGCGATATATCTCTTGATCCCCGAGCGGGCGGGAGAGGAGATCAATCCCACCGTATCGGTCGATCTATTGAAAGTTAACCCCAAACGCATACCCAGAAAAATCCTGGGGAGAAGAGAGGTCCATCCCCAGCCGGAGATAAAATTTTCCCCTAATCGCATCCGCTTTAAACCTGAGGTGAAACCGATGGTAAGTTATGCCGAATCCGCATGGTGGATAAGCGATATGGATACCGACTATCAATTCGTGGATGTTGACGTTCCCTCTAATCTGCCACCGGGTAAAGCAAGGGAAATAAAGCTTACCGAGAGATCCTCGATCAGGTATCCGGTGTTTCAATCGGTAAAACTCCCGGATGCTCCTGCTGAGAAACCCCCGGGGCTCCCATCCTTTCTCAAAGATACTTCTCCCCTTGATCAGGAGATCTCCGTTCGGTTGCCGGTTAAATCGCCGACCGAGTTCCTCGAGAAGGTGCGTGAAAGGATAGAGAGGAACAAGTTCTATCCGTTACAGGCGCGTAGGATGGGATATGAGGGCACGGTGATAATCTCATTTAAGGTGCTCGAAGACGGAAGGGTCGGGGATATAAAGGTGTTGAAATCATCGGGATACGATATACTCGATAAAGCCGGAATTGAAGCCATAAGGAGGTCATCGCCTTTTCCTAAGCTCAGCCTATACACCTTTAAGAGAGAGCTATGGATAAAGGTGCCTATAACCTTTAAGTTAAGCGAAGTCAGGAAGGAGGAGTGATGGAAATGAAAAGGATAGAGAGAGCAGCTATGGTATTGGGGGCTTTTCTGCTTCCTTTTATCGTAGCCGCAGCAGACCTGGGTGAAATTCAGGGTAAGGTAATAGACGAGAAGACAGGAGATCCACTTCCTTTGGTGAATATCATTGTGAAGGGAACTCCTTTTGAAGCCGCAACAAGTACAAATGGGGAATATCTTATCTCCGGTGTGCCTGCTGGAACTTACAAGGTTATGGCATCAATGGCAGGTTATAAGCCTGTAGTGAAGAAGGTGGAGGTGTCTCCTGGGCGAACTGTAAAGGTGGATTTTAAGCTAAAACAGACTTTG
The DNA here is from genome assembly GCA_021162805.1 of Candidatus Poribacteria bacterium. Classification (NCBI taxonomy): domain Bacteria; phylum Candidatus Poribacteria; species Candidatus Poribacteria bacterium. The sequence goes on along the minus strand of JAGGXZ010000025.1, from coordinate 2,209 downwards.
CTTGAGATAGGGGGAGTAGTGGTTACCGCGACAAGAACTCCCACATATATGAAGGATGTTCCTATTCGCACAGAGGTTCTCACAAGCAAGGCTATTGAGGAAAAGGGAGCAGTAGAGCTTTATGAGGCTTTAGATGGGTTACCAGGCATAAGGGTGGAGCAGCAGTGTCAATATTGTAACTTCACTATGGTAAGACTCCTAGGTTTAGGACCAGACCATACCCAGGTTCTAATTGATGGTCAGCCTATCTATTCCGGCTTGGCCAGTGTCTATGGATTACAACAAATAGCAACAGCGAACATAGATAGGATAGAAGTTGTAAAGGGTGCGGGTTCTGCACTCTACGGCCCTGGTGCTATCGCAGGAGCAATTAACATCATCACCAAAAAACCTTCAAAGCCGGAAGCAAAGATAGAGATTGAGCTCGGAGGTTATAACACAAATAGATATAGTTTCACTGCATCCATGAGGAAAGATAACATGGGTGTTATACTTTTCGCTCAAAAACACGGAGGCGATGCAATTGACCAAACAGGCGATGGGGATAATCTTGATGATGTGAAAAAACCTGACGGTGTTTCAGACAGGGTTAAGACGGATGCTACAAATGCAGGCTTCAGTATTGTTGCGGATAATATCTCCGGCGATGACCAGATTACAGTTGCAGGAAAGGCTTTGAATGAGTGGAGACAGGGAGGCGTTTTGGTTGGCGATACCTATGAGAACCCCTTCACGGAGACCACAGAGCGCATCATAACAAACAGGTATGAAGTAACAGCTAAGTATAAAAAGCGGTTCCCGCATGGAGGTCAAGCAAATATTTCCTTTGCCTATGCCTTGCATCATCGCAACGCTACAAACGATACCTTTCTCGGCGACTATATGGCTACACACGACGGTACATTACCGCCTTTAGATGAGATGCGTCCATATCTTGCTACGGAGAACCTTTATGCATTGAATCTGAACTACCTCCATCCGCTTTTTGGGAAGCACCGCCTATTAGCAGGAGTTCAATACTCCCATAACAGACTTGAAGAGACAGGCAAATATGTGGTTGTAGATGAGGATGACGAGAATTACGGCGAACCATATACCTCTACATCTGAAAAGCATGCGAATGAGGTTGGTGCATACATTCAGGGTGAGTTCTTCATAAGCGATGCCCTTGAGATAGTGGCGGGAGCGAGGTATGACTTCCACAACTCTGAGGATAACTTCCGTGGTTCTGGCAAGGTTGCTCCTGAGGGAGTACCACCGGTTAAATACGACGAGACCGCCTGGAATCCCCGTTTCGCGATAAGATACAAACCGTTCCCATCCTTCACTTTAAGAGCCAGTATGGGGACAGGCTTCAGGGTGCCTTATGGGTTCTCTGAAGATTTGCACCTCTGCAGCGGTTCACCAAGGGTGTGGAAAGGAGGAGATTTGAAGCCTGAAAAATCTATAGGCTTCAACCTTTCCCTTGACTATGAGATGGCAGACAGGTTTTCCGTAAGCGCTAATCTCTTTCGCACAAACCTTAAAGGCAAGATAGGTTTTGTAGAAGCGGGGGAAATGGCAAAGAGCCTTGGCTATACCTATGAGTGGAAGAATATCGACGATGCCTATGTTCAGGGGATAGAGATCGGCGGGAATCTTCTTCTGATGAAGAATCTTGTTCTTGATGTTAATTTCACCTTTAACGATGGACAGTATAAACACGAAAGAGAAGACTGGATAGGGACCCCTTTCCAGGAGAGGAGCAAATACATCTCTCGTCTTCCCCGATATACAGCAGGCGTTAAATTGAGTTTCACTCCTGAAGACTGGAATTTTGTGCTTGACGGCAACTACCAAGGACCGATGTATATCGACTACTATATGGATGAGGAGGAACCAACCAAAATCAAGGAGACAGAGCCTCACTTGATAATCAATGCTAAAGTATCAAGAAGCTTGTCTGACAGATTTAACCTCTTTATAAGGGCAAAGAACCTTACGAATTATATCCAGCCTGAGAAACATACAGACGACGCCGCTTTTATGTATGCTCCGGTATATGGTCGGATAATCTATGGTGGAGTTGAAATCAAATTCTAACGCTCATATTATCGCTGAGTGTAGTGGGATGCGAAAACAGGTTAAGGTTTAGGTTGAGGTTAAGATGGTCAAGGGTCGAGAGTCAAGAGTCGAGAGACAAAAAAGGACTCTAGACTCTTGTCCCTCG